>NZ_JAUSXN010000001.1:6000000-6300000 GCF_030816015.1 Pedobacter sp. W3I1 | reverse complement strand
GACAAGGTCATTAAGTTAAGCGTCGCGGTTGTCAGTCTGAGCGCAGTCGAAGACTTCTTGAGATTGATTAAACGCAAATAAATGCCCTTCGACAGGCTATCATTGACAGAATCCGTTAGTGTGGTCGTCATTCTCGCGCAGGCGGGAATCTTAAAGCCTAAGATCCCCAATCATTTACCAATGACAGATTCCAAAATTGGCGTCATCTCGACCGAAGCAAATGCGGAGCGGAGAGATCTTTGGACTATGTTAAAAGATCTCTCCACTGCGGTCGAGATGACGATTTATCTTACCTGTCACCCAACTCCTTTGTTTTTTGCTAAAAACTGATCGATACCATTGATGTAATTTTGTAATCATTTAAATATGAATGGTTATACCGACTATGTGTTTCCGTCCAGCTAGGCCATACCACCGTATTCCCGTTTTACTTAAATCTGGCCTAACAATTTTTTTCGGGCTCCACTGACCCAGCCAACCCACTGGCTTCGAAAGAAAAATTTTCAGCCGGCATTTTATGCCAAAAAGAAAGAGCCCATCGGCGGCGGTGAGCCGAGGAAAGCATGAGCTGTAGGGTAAAAAATAATCAATTATATACGTCATTCATATTGATTTTATACCATAAATTAACCCTCAGGGTGGCATCTTTTTGCGATGTATCCCTTAACGTAAAGACATTGCTGAAGCACAAAAAGTACAGAATGTCAATTAGAGCTTGTTTCTGTTGAATTCGTAATGCAATGTGTTTTAGATTGGATTCACTGAGTGGCTTTCGCAGGAAATAAAATCTAGAATGTTAAAATATCTTAAATAACGGCCTGTTCAGTCAAATCCCCGTACTCAAAACAATATTCATCCGTTTTTCATAATCAGGATTTAGTTTTGCTATTTACCGATTGATAATCAGCCTTTACCGATACTCTATAAATTATTTTTTTTATTGTTCCCATATTTGAATCAGCAACAAAACCGAATATTATGGCTTTAGCTAGCATTAACCTCAGCGTAAAACAATATTTTAATTTCATGTGCAGAACGGATTTTGAAAGACGGATCTTTCATGATACTTACAAAGAATTTCAAAAAAGATCAAAAATATACAGTTTAGATCAACATCTGCATACCTTTTCTCAGATGCAACAAGCCAACGAAAGGGCAGGAACGCTAAATCAAAAACTTCAGTATTCAGTAATGAACAGCATTGCTGCTTTAGAACATAAAATGCCTGTTTTAAACGATCTCGAAGATCGTCCGATCCTTTTCGATTGGGCCGAATTACATATTTATGCTTCTGATTTGTTAAATAAAGCAGCACATGTGGTTTCCATCACCTATACCAGTCCGAAATTAATTTTACACGAAATTGTTGGTGATTTGCTAATCTTAAGCTATAATGCAAAAGCGTACGAAACATTAGTTGTAAAAATTACCGAAAACCTGACGGTAAATTATGAGCAGCAAGAAAGCCTCGTTTATAGCTAAATTTAACCTCAATTTGCAGCAGGCTGGCTTTGTTTCTAACTTTTCGCTGTCATGTTATTCATCATAATGAACAGTCGGGGCAATGCAGTTTTTCGTTACCGGTCTTGCTTTTATAGGACAGAAAAGCGGAGGGGAGAGCCAGTTTTGACCGTTTTTTATTGATAAAACCAAGTGGTACCTCAACTAATTAGGAATTAAATTGAGCCACGAAATAGGGCTTAAAAGGGCAAATAGTCGATATATTTAGCATTTATATATAATAAAAAAAATAAAAAATTGATTTATAGGTATTTAACGCTATCTTTGGTACAAATTAAAATACAATATAATGCAACAAGGAACAGTAAAATTTTTTAATGAAACTAAAGGTTTCGGATTTATCACTCCATCTAATGGCGACGCCGAAATTTTTGTTCATGCTTCAGGCTTAATTGATAACATTCGCGAGAATGATACCGTAGACTACGATGTAGAAGAAGGTAGAAAAGGCCTAAACGCGGTAAATGTTAAAGTAGCTTAAGAAAACTCGAACACATAAATCGTAAAAAGTCCCGATGCAAATCGGGACTTTTTTTGTGGGATCAACTTTGGATTGTCGATCCTTAACGCTATCTACCGGCCAAATTTTTGCTGATTTCGCTATCAACAAAATCTAAAGAAAGATCATTGTTGCTTAATACAGTACCACTTTTATCTACTAAAAAGAAGTAAGTAATGTTGTAATTGCTTAAGTTTTTTGCATTTGGCGATTTCGCGCCCTGAAGATCTGAATATTGTGGCCAGGTAAGGTGGTCATCCTTGATCACATTTACCCACCAGTCTCTTTTCTTATCTAACGATACGCCTATGAATTCTACATCTTTATTTTTATACTTCTCGTAAAGCTTAACCAATACCTGATTGTTTTTTCTGCTTTTCCCACTATAAGAAGTCCAGCATATAACCAGGTTTACTTTTTTAAGTATACTTGAGTTAAACTTTTTTCCCTCCGGATTTTCCCCTTCGATATTTGGCATTTTACTTCCCGCCATCATCTGGCTGGCTTGTTTAATCTCTTCTAAAAGGCTTTTGCCCTTTTTGCTTTCCTGAATATCTTTATCCAAACTGTTAAAGATGGATAAATAATGCTTGGCTTCCGAATCTGCTCTGCCCAATTGTTCCAATAAAAAGAGGGTGTGTGTAGAACCAGGATACTTTTTGGCAAAGGCCTTTATGATATCCAATTGGAGCAAGATTTTTTTCTCTCTCCAAACGTCTGCTTTTTTCGCCCGTTCCATAATGTTGGCTTTTGTGGCTTGGTCTAATTCCAATTCAACAATATCTAAACTGTCGAGCAGGCTTTTACTCATATAGTCTTTCAGCCCATAGTAGTTTATAAATTGTTCACCCTCTTCGGTTGGAACGCTTTTTAAAGGATATGAATTGATATTTTTTCCGTCGAGAACACCTTTGAAGGTGCCTTTATCCAGATAGAAGTAATATTCTCCTTTGCGTGAGCCGTCTTCCGCTCTGATAATCGCATAACCTTTTACAGGCATATTGATTTTAAAAGTCTGGTTGGTGTTGGTAATGTTTTCAACTTTCAATGTTTTGCCGTTTTCTGCACTTTGAATAGTAATTACCGCATTTGGGCCAAAGTTTTTGGTTTCTAGATTAAATGTAGCAGGAGCTGGATCGCAAGCAGAGAAGAGGCTGGCTAATAGAATAAGCAAATAGAGCTGTTTTTTCATATTAATAATTTGACAGAGCAATATAACGAAAAGATTAGTTGTTTTTTTAGGATTGAACTTAGAATAATATTTCTAATCATGTATCAATTACTTGCGTAGCGTAACAATCTTAATGTTTTAAACTTACTGAGATAAAATCGAAAGCATTATCTCCAAGCGAGCGTCACCCTGACCTGTAGCGAAGCGAAAAGCTACGCAGTAAATTTATTTCAGGGTCTTTATAGCATGATAGATGCTGAAATAAATTCAGCATGACGATATTAACGATAGTTACTTATATATGATGAGAAATACCTATTGAAAGAGTGCTTTTGATTAGTAAACTGATTTAGTTTAATATCTAATCTTCATATCGAAACCACAAACAATCCAATAATCTTTCAATTATTTTCGAATATGCTTTAGAATGTTTCTAAATAAATGTTTTATCGTTGTTTTGTCATAATCGTTTATAAATTAAACTCATAATTAGATACTTTTGCAAGAAATTTAGATATAAATCCTAATCAAATGAGTGGTTTCGGAAATGCACTTTCTTCATCAATCGGAAGAAAATACGTTATGGGTATTACAGGGATATTCCTGATACTCTTTTTAATTGTACATGCTGGTATTAATTCGTTAATATTTCTTGACGATAATGGTTTGAAATTTAATATTGGAGCACACTTTATGGCTACCAATTGGATCATTAGAGCAGGTGAGTACATATTGTTTTTAGGTTTGCTTGTGCACATTTATCAGGCAGTTAACCTGACTATTCAGAATAGAAAAGCCAGGCCTGAAGGTTACGCAGTTTATAATGGTAATGCTAATAGTAAGTGGTATAGCCGTTCAATGGGCTTGTTAGGAACTTTACTGCTGATTTTCCTTGTTATCCACCTGAAGGATTTTTGGGTAGTTTCTCGTTTTACAGGTATTCCAACTGTTGATGCAAACGGCCATGAAGATTTATATGCAGTAATGAAAGAGAAGTTTCAGGATCCGGTTAGGGTTGTTGCTTACGTTTTATTAATGATTTCTCTTTGTTACCATTTATTACATGGTTTCGCTTCGGCATTCCAAACTATGGGATGGAACCATTCAAAATATAATGGAATTATTAAACGTGTTAGTGTATGGTATGCGATAATTATTTCGATTGTATTCGCATTAATGCCGATTGCAGTTTACACACATTTAATTGATTAAGTTTTAGCACAAAAGATATGTCAGATATTAATTCAAATATTCCAGAAGGCGAATTAACCAGCAAATGGACAAAATATAAGTCTTCTGTGCCTTTGGTTAACCCATCGAACAAAAGAACTATTGAAGTAATCATTGTAGGTTCGGGTTTAGCAGGTGCTTCAGCAGCGGCTACTTTGGCTGAGATGGGTTACAAAGTAAAATGTTTTTGTTTTCAGGATTCACCACGTAGAGCGCACTCAATTGCTGCTCAGGGTGGTATCAATGCAGCAAAAAACTATCAGAATGATGGTGATAGCGTTTATCGCCTTTTCTACGATACGATTAAAGGTGGCGATTACCGCGCCCGCGAAGCCAATGTGCATCGTTTAGCCGAAGTAAGTGCCAACATTATAGATCAGTGTGTAGCACAAGGTGTGCCTTTAGCCCGCGAGTATGGTGGTTTGTTAGATAATCGTTCGTTTGGTGGTACACAGGTACAACGTACTTTTTATGCTGCAGGTCAAACTGGTCAACAGTTATTATTAGGTGCTTACTCTGCTTTAGAGCGCCAGATTGGTATGGGTAAAGTAGAAATGTATACCCGCGCCACGAAATGCTTGAGGTTGTTAAAATCGATGGCAAAGCCCGTGGTATTATAGCCCGTAACTTAATTACAGGAGAAATCGAGCGTCACTTTGGTCATGCGGTGGTATTAGGAACAGGTGGTTACGGTAACGTATTCTATCTTTCTACCAATGCTATGGGAAGTAACGTTACAGCGGCCTGGAAAGCGCACAAGCAAGGCGCTTATTTTGCAAACCCTTGTTATACACAGATCCACCCAACTTGTATCCCGGTTTCTGGCGATCACCAATCTAAATTAACCCTGATGTCTGAGTCGTTGCGTAACGATGGACGTATTTGGGTTCCTAAAAAGAAAGATGATAACCGTAAAGCTTCAGAAATTCCTGAAGATGAAAGAGATTATTATTTAGAACGCCGTTATCCTGCTTTTGGTAACCTGGTTCCACGCGATGTGGCCTCTCGTGCTGCGAAAGAGCGTTGTGATGCAGGTTATGGAGTAGGTGCTTCTAAATTAGCAGTATATTTAGATTTTAAAGCCAATACCGAACGTTACGGAAAAATCGAAGCTTCTAAAGCAGGTAACCACAATCCTGACAAAGAAACCTGTATGCGATTAGGTACTGAGGTAATTAAAGCTAAGTATGGTAACCTGTTCGATATGTATGCACAGATTACTGGCGAAAATCCTTACGAAACGCCAATGCGTATTTATCCGGCGGTTCACTATACCATGGGTGGTTTATGGGTTGATTATAACCTAATGACATCGGTACCTGGTTTATATTGTACTGGTGAGGCTAACTTCTCAGATCACGGTGCTAACCGTTTAGGTGCGTCTGCTTTAATGCAAGGTTTAGCTGATGGTTATTTCGTTCTGCCTTACACCATTGGAGCCTACTTATCAAAAGAGATTTCGGTAAAAGCAATCCCTACTGATCATCCTGCCTTTGTAGAGGCTGAAGAAAGAGCAGTGGGTATTTTAAATAAACTGATCAATATTAAAGGAACTAAGTCGGTAGATCATTTCCACAAACGTTTAGGTCATATTATGTGGGAGAAATGTGGCATGGCTCGTAACGCAAAAGGTTTAAACGAAGCAATTCAGGAAATCAGAGCATTACGTGCTGAATTCTGGAGCGATGTTCGTGTACCTGGAACAGTTGATGAATTAAACACCGAATTGGAAAAAGCTGGCCGTGTTGCTGATTTTATCGAACTGGGCGAGTTGATGTGTATTGATGCTTTAAACCGTAACGAAAGTTGTGGTGGACACTTCCGTGAAGAGTATCAGACAGAAGAAGGTGAAGCACTACGTGATGATGAGAACTATGCTTACGTAGCCGCATGGGAATTTAAAGAAGGTGTAAACTTCGAACTTCATAAAGAAGAATTGAAGTTTGAAAATATTAAAGTAGCACAAAGAAGTTATAAATAGTAGCAAGATGTGAGTATCGAGATTTAAGTATCAAGTATCAAGACAGTTTGCAATCTTGATACTTGATACCCACTACTTGATACTTATACTTGATACCTAAATCTCAATATCATGAGTACAGGAAATATGAACTTAACGCTAAAAGTTTGGCGTCAAAAAAATAACAATGCCAAAGGTGCTTTGGTAGATTATAAGTTGGCCGATATTTCACCGGATATGTCTTTCTTAGAGATGTTCGATGTATTAAACGAACAATTAATTAACAAAGGTGAAGAGCCAGTTGTATTCGACCACGATTGCCGCGAAGGGATTTGCGGAATGTGCTCGATGTTTATCAACGGTCGTCCACACGGACCAAAAGACTTGGTTACTACCTGCCAGTTGCACATGCGTTCTTTCAAAGATGGCGATACCATTGTTGTTGAGCCTTGGAGAGCAGCTGCTTTTCCGGTTATAAAAGATTTAACGGTAGATCGTTCTGCATTTGATAGAGTTATTGCTGCTGGTGGTTTTATTTCGATAAATACAGGTAATGCGCAAGATGCTAACAACTTGCCAATTCCTAAAATGCAGGCAGATGCGGCTTTCGAAGCGGCTGCTTGTATTGGTTGTGGTGCTTGCGTGGCAACTTGTAAAAATGCTTCAGCAATGTTATTTGTTTCTGCTAAGATCTCTCAATTGGCATTGCTGCCACAAGGTCAGCCAGAGCGTTACCGCAGGGTACAGAGCATGGTTGCGCAAATGGACGCTGAAGGTTTTGGTAACTGTACCAATACTGGTGCCTGCGAAGCTGAATGCCCAAAAGGAATCTCTTTAGAAAACATTGCTCGTATGAACCGCGATTTTGCATCTGCAAAATTTATTTCAGAAGAAACCGTTTAAAAAATATACTGTGTACTCAGTTTAACCGCTGGGTTTTGAGCCTCCACGTTGTGGGGGCTTTTTAGTTTTAATGGGTACTCTCTAGAGGCTATCTATCCATAACCTATTCAAGATCGCCGTGCTAAGAGGATGTATAATAAATGTAAATTGTCATCCTGAGGGTTAATTTATTTCATAAAAATCAATACGAATGACAGGGGATTTTAATGAATTAATATATTGCGCGGAATCGTCATTCCCAACTTGATTGGGAACCACGAAGTGCTCATCGCAGATAATCGTAATGCAATAAGTTTTAAGATTCCCACCTGCGCGGGAATGACGACCTTTCTATAGGAATCTGTCAATGGTAGCTTGTCGAAGGACTTAATTAATACACTTGTATAGTTTGCTGAGAAATTGTCTTTATAATACAATCTCTTTATTACAAGTGCTTAGTTTTTTTCAAATCCCTTGTAGCTACATTATGCTCAGCATCTTTTTTCTACTATAAAATCCTGTCCTTGACTGAATCTGAATAGGGCAACAACGCTAATTATAAAATATATAAAGAATTATCTGTTGAAGACATATTATTAATCAAACTCCTGTTAATAGACAAAAATAATAATGAATTAAATTCTATGATTTATTAGCAAACTGACGATTAAAACTAATACACATTTAACATTTGTCAGCTGTTGTGAAAACATATGAAACTTTAGATTTTAAAATCGAAACCTTGCACAACAAAGTAGCTCCAAAATAAAAGTTTGCGAAAGTTGTAATAATCTTATGTTTGCATATTAAAATTTTGCATAATTAGAAATTTTATTCTGTAATATTTGCATATACATTAAAGTTTTTCTAAATTTATTCCTCCGAGACAGGAGAGAAAACATAAAACCCCGGTAATTTTGCTGGGGTTTTGTGTTTTTGATGAGTTTAAAAACTTTTGCCTTACTTCAATGCGAAATTAACATTGATATTATATTTTACCCTCACCGGAACCCCAAACTGTATTCCCGGGCTCCAGTTTGGAGAAGCTGATACTACTTCAGTATTTGTTTCAGGGCTTAATCCCCTTATAACCTTTATGTTTGTTAAACTGCCGTCTTTTTATACAATAAAAGAAAGAAATACCTTTCCTTGAATGTTTCCAGGCTTCTTTAGGGTTTAACGTTTTGGCTTAAGTATTTATAAAATGCTTTTACACCCCCTGGAAACCCCGGTTGTTTTTCAGCCAATACAAAATCTTAAACTTTATCCGGGTTATTCTGCACTTAACGGAATTATAATACATGGCAATGCCGATTAGGGCTAAAGATTAGCTTTCTCCTGGTTTTTTATTAAAATGTTGATTATTTAGTTTTTCTTGGGAGTTGCTTTTGGCTTTTTGGTGGTAATAATCACTACTCCATTTTTGCCCTTATCTCCATGTAAGGTTATTGCAGATGAATCTTTAAGCACTTCTATCGATTGGATAGAGTCCTGGTCCAAATTTTTTATTTCTGCGATTTCTTTCCCATCAATAATATAAAGTGGTTCCGCCTTCTGGTCAAAATCTCTGTTCAATAGATTTCTTAAGGTTACCGGCTTATTAGGGTTAGGTACATTTGGTCGAACGCTAAATCCTGATACTTTTCCTTTTAAATTGGATCCGGCAGTTTTTATTGGAGCGGCTTTAAGTCCATAATTATTGCTCAGAGAACCATTTTTGGTTTTAACTTCTATTACTCCCGCAAAACCATCAGCGCCATATTTGGCCGTTGCTAAACTATCTTTTAAGATGCTTACCGATTCGATGTTATTAGGGTCAACTTCGCTAAGTGATGATGCCCCTCTTATATACTGTTTATTGCCATCTACTACAATTAAGGGTTCAGTGTCAGGTACTCCTCTAAGTGTAATTTTTGTCGTTTTTGTACTATCTGCTTTTTGAGCAAAACCCACTAAACTTAAACCCATCATCATGGTAAATGCGATTATATTTTTCATAGTATATCAATTAGGTTTCATTGAATATTGGTTAGAATTTCTTTTTAAGATCGAAAAAATTAGTGTTTTTGTCTATTGCCAGCTCTTTTTCATCAAGATTGCGGAAAACGTTGTTTTTTGTTTTGCTTGTAATTACAATTGCACCCGCTTTAGCTCTTGGGCCATACAAATCTGTTGCCGCCTGATCTTTTAAAACAGAAATTGACGCTATATTATTTGGATTTATAGTGCTCAGTTGGCTATTGTTTGGTAACCTCACACCATCTAAAATAATCAATGCTTCCTGATTTATACCATCTTTAAAAGTGCTCCGGTTTGTTGATATACCGCTTGTTTTAATCTCTTTTGTGGGATCACTGAGGGTGAAATTAACGTTGATGTTATATTTTACCCTTACGGCTAAGCCATTCTGGATGCCAGGATTCCATTTTGGCGATTCCTTTATAACCCTCATCGCTTCTTCATCGGTACCACTTCCTAAACCCCGTGTAATTTGCACATCTGTTAATGAGCCATCTTTTTCAACCACAAAACTCAGAAAAACTTTACCTTGTACATTGTTCTCCTGTGCAAGCTTTGGATACTTAATGCTGCCACTCAGGTATTTATAAAACCTGGTTATGCCGCCTGGAAATTCCGGCTGTTTCTCGATCGAAATGAAATCATATACTTTATCCGTATTTTCAGATTTAATGGAGCTGGTTTCTGCTTCGGCAGTTTTAGGTAGGTAAGATATGATATTAATCTTGTTCAGATTTACATATTCGCTCGATTTAGGTATTAATTTATTCTTAAACTCTTCCGACGATTCTGGAATTTTAAAACTTACCGTTAAAGCGTATTTGCCATCAGCTATAGTTTTAAATCCTTTATAAGATAAAATTGCTTTCATCACTTCTTCGTCGCAGCCTGCCCCTAGTTCTACATTCGATGTAATATTGGTAACCCTGCCGCCTTTTAGATTAAATTTGATCTGGGCATTACCTTGTACCTCATCACTGCTGGCCGCGCCTGGGTATTTAATATTTCTTAATAAAAACTGATAAAATCCTTTCCAGTTAGCATCTGTTTTACCATCAACCGAAATTTTAGGTGCTATAATTATCTTCCCGGGGTCAGTAACCATGTTTTCAACGATCTCAATCGGCTTCTCTAAAGGGATTTGATCGGTAATGGATAGCAGCTTCTCATTTTTACGAACAGTAGCCGACGAAAACACAATTAAAAGGGCAAACAGAGGAATAGAAATCCCATACTTCATAACAGCGATCTTTTTAGACCGCTCTTTATGAAGCATGAAAATTCTTTTTTTGATCAATGATTTTTCTAAAAATCCATTGGTTAAGGCATTTGGTGAAATACCAAACGACTTACTTAGTAATAGCATGGCATATTCAGCTTTATCGCCCTGAAATTCGGCGGCAAGTTCATCAGCCAAAAACTCGTGGATATTTTTAATGGCTTTTTTATAAAGATAAATAACCGGGTTTAACCAGGTAATAATCCCTATAATTTCGAAAAATAAAATATCTACAGTATGCCATTGTTTGATGTGTGCTTCTTCATGAATATCAATCACATCCATTTGTGGTAATTCCTGATCAATTACTTTTTTGCCAAAAAAAGAGAAAGCCGAGCCAGCCTTACTTACCGTGATGAGTTTTTTAACTGCAAATAAGTTAAATACCAATCTACCTAAGAAGAACAAAGTACCTGCACAATAGATATAAACGAATGCATTTCCCCAGTTAAAACCAGTGTTACGCTCCGTAACAATTGTTGCTTGTGCTAATACGGCTTCCCAATTAACTGAAGTGTAAACCTGTTGCGCCGCTCTCTGTTCCGTTAGCCATTCTAAACGGATAAATGGTATACATAGGGACAAAACGCCCGCAGATACTAAATAAATGCGGTTTAAAGTGAAGTAGGTCTCCTTATCTAACAGTAATTTATAAAAACCGAAAAAAACAATTAAGTATAAGTTCACCTGTAATAGGTAGTGGGCAAAACTCATTTTGGCTTATGTTTAATTTTATTAATCATTTTTAAAATTTCATCAACATCACTTAAATCCAGTTTTTCTTCTTTAACGAAGAAAGAGAACATGCTCTCTACCGAATTTTCGAAGTAATTGCCTAATAGTTTTTCTGTCGCATGGCGTTTATATTCTTCTCTGCTGACTAAAGGATGATACTGATGTGCTTTTCCGAAGGCTTCGTGACCAATAAAACCCTTGGTTTCTAGAATTCTAATAATGGTTGATACGGTATTGTAGGCAGGTTTAGGGAGGGGTAGCTCATCAATAACTTCTTTGACGAATGCTTTTTCCAATTGCCATAAAACCTGCATAATCTGTTCTTCGGCTTTGGTTAAATCTTTAATTTCCATAATAGTTAATAATAATAAGGATGATGGCAAATTACTTTGCCTTAACTAAAGTTAAAACTAATTAGTTAGTTATCCAAATTTTATTTAATAAATTATCAGGAAAAATTAATGAGCTGAAACTTTTATTCTACTTTAGGATTTTTATTTGCGAATAAGTAGTGGAATATAAATATTTATTTTGCTGTAAATCAATGCCTTATGCGCCTTATAGACTAGATGGTGATCAGGTTATTTTTGATTCCATATACCACTAATCCTGTACGCGATTTAATATTTAGTTTGGCAAAAAGAGATTCCCTATAGTTGTCTACTGTGCGTGGACTAACAAACATGAGATCTGCAATTTCCTTATAAGTAAGTTCGGTACTGCAATATTGTAAAAATGTGAGTTCTCTTGCAGAGAATACTGGCTTTTGATCGTCTTTCAATGCCACTAAAAGTCTGCCAGATACCAATTCGTTTACATAAAAACCCTTGTCTACTATTACTTTAATTGCAGTTAGCAAATCTGATGGCGTTGATTCTTTAAGCATGTACCCTCCGGCACCAGCTTTAAGCATTCCAATAATCGCTTTTTCATCCTCTAGCATGCTTAATGCAAGCACATGTACATCCGGATGATTCGTTTTAACCCATTTTGTTGCCGCAAAACCGTCCATTACAGGCATATTAATGTCCATTAATACGAGTTGAACCTGCTGGTTATTGTTCATTTTGGCCTGGAGATCTAATCCGTTTACCGCCTCAAACGTTATATTTATTTCATCAAATTCTTCCAATAGGCTTGCCAATCCGGAACGGAAAAGCGTGTGATCATCAACAATAGCGATAGAAATACTTTGGTCTTGCATACAATTAAGGGTATGGAACTTCTATTGAAATGGAGGTGCCCTCGCATGGAGCCGAATTTAATATTATTTTTCCATTGATCATCTCAATTCTTTTATAAATAGAATTTAGCCCCATCCCCGATTTTTTTGATTTAGTTTCTTCCGGGTTAAAACCAACTCCATTTTCTGTAACCCTTAAATGTAAAATATTGTCTGTCAGGTACGAATCGATTTGGATATGGGTTGCCTGTGCATGTTTTATAATATTATTAAGGATTTCTTGCAATAAACGAAGAATAATCAAATCCTTATTGGGTGATGCAACTTGCAGGTCAATTAAGTGGTTGTTGATTTTTAATTCGTAAGTGCCAGCCTTATTAAGCCAGTTAATTTCCTGATCTATTGCATGGCCAATGCCATTTTCTACCAGTTGCTCTCCATGTAACAGCTTGGCCAACTCCCTTAATTCTTTAATGGATTTGTTAACAAGCGCTAATGAATTATCTATTTTCTTTTTGGCCTTTTCTCCATCATCTAAATTTACAGAGTTTAAGGTTAGGGTAGTAAGGCTGAGCAACTGGCCAACGTTATCATGTAATTCTGTAGCAATACTTTGCATGGTTTGATCCTGTACTTCTACACGTGTTTGAAGCATTTCGGATTCAAATTTTTGTTTCATAGCTGCCTTTTCGAGAATATGATTTTTTCTATATTTAATACTAATCTTAATATAAAATATCAAAAACACGGGCATCAATAAAAAAATTAAAGTAGATATTCCTACTAAGATTGCAATTTGCGTTGTTTGGCTCTGCATATAAAAGAGTAAGCCCAAAGGCCATATAAAATCCAGTTTAATAGTATGTAGATAGCGTATGTTAGTGGATAAGGGCCAATTTTGATAGATTTAAATAAGCCAAAGAACAAATTACTGGTGGTACTGCCAAAATAGTAGAACAGAACAGCGGTTAGCCACCAAAATTCAGAGTGATATGTGATATCTAAAAGGTGCTCATCCCTAAGCAGTAAATAATAATAGTAAAGACAATACAGTACAAAAATAACCGACATTACACTTACAGTAATCGAATTGAAAGCAAAAACCCCATTTCTTATAAAGACAACAAAATATATGGTGTAGATAATAATGCTGCTAAATAAAAAAAGGGGCTTAGGGTTAATGTATCTTTTAAAACAATTATACAATCCGTAAGAAATAAAAGCTGCCTCAAAAAAAACAAATACATTATATACCCAAAGATTGTTTTTGTATTTAGCACCAATATACTTACCAAAATACTCTGTGCAACATACAAATACCAGGTACGCTAAGGTTATAGTCCAAAAATTTTGTTTGTCCTTGCCTAGAAAAAATATAGCAATAGTTAAACATAAAAGTTCAATTGAGGTTACAGGATCTATAATCTTGATCATTCTTTATATTATAGTCCAGTTCCATTACATACTTCAGGACACATTTCTCCTCTGTTTTCGATATCATCCAGATCATCTTTGTGTTCATCGTCATCATTGCTTATGCTTGGTAATGTAGGTACCAATAGTAAGGTGTTTCTACCTTCGTATGCTTTTGGTAAACCTTCAAGTGAGTCTGGGGTGTATTGACCAAAATAAATTCTCAATCCATCATATTTTCCTTCGCTCATAGATTTTGCAATTTCTAATACCTGTTCTGCCGGAAACCATACTGCTTTGGTGAAAGATTGTGGGAATTTTCTTGCCTCTACGGCGTAGGCATCAACCATGGCCTGCGCAACCTTCTTATCGATAGGTTCCGAGTTTAATTTTTGACTCATAAAATTTATTGTTTGATTTTCTTTAAAAATCGATAATAATAAGGGTTCCGCCAAGAAATATCGCAATTAAAATACCGTAAAAATACCCTTCTATTTAAGGCGTTTTGCACTAGCACCGAATTACGGGGTACTACTACTTTTGGTATACAATAACAGCTCAATAATTTGTGATTAGAACGTATTATGCTATTTATCCTCTGAAAACAAATATTTTGAACTTATTCGAAAATAAGTCTATTTAAGGAAAAGATTGATTATAAAAAACATTCACCACTTAATTCTTTCAAAAATGATAAACAATATCCTACTACAGGAAAATCACGGTTCGATTAGCGAAAGGGAAGTTGAAATTGTACACCTGTTATCAATGGGTTACAACAGTAAAGAAATTGGCGAAATGCTTTTCATCAGCGAACATACAGTTAATACGCACCGAAGAAATATGGTAAGAAAACTTAATCTAAAAAACTCTTATCAATTAATTGTTTGGGCGTTCAAGGAAAGAATACTATCTCTTTAGAGATTAAAATACACCATAACCTCTCATTTTAAGCAATATAGCCTGCTATTTGATACTAAAGTCGAATCAGCAGGCTTTTGTTTATGGGTATGTTTAATTCGGCTAATAACTTTTACTCTCAAATTCTGTCAGCGATTTAAGCGCCAATTACTTGATGCTCTTTTTGGTTACGATAAAATAGCCAATGATGAAAAGAATAGCAGCATAGATCAGACTTATCCATATTTCCTGCGTAAAAATCGGAAAATCCAGCGGATTACCTCCTTTTTTTACCCTCGTCATCTTTAAAGACAAAGCAGGTAATGAATAAGGGATCAGGTAAGCGTATTTCCAACCTACATTTGCCGTAATGATGCCCATTATCGTTCCAACAAAGCCAATTCCCATCGGTTTTAGGAAATCGCTCCAGAGTAAACTTAGTATAAACTGTAGCGATAAAATGCCTAGAGAAGATAAAAATAATTTAGCGTAAGAGTTGATTAGAATATTTAAAGGGTTGTATTGATTAAAATTAAACTTTGGGACTAATGCCTGTAACAAATAACCGAATGCGTAGGTAAGTGTAGCAAATAAGAATAGGCAGATCAATATTAACAATACCGCATACAGGTATTTTGCAGCATAAATCGAAAATTTATTTAAGGGCTGGGCAAATAACATTTTCCAGGTATCGTTTTTATGTTCGATATTATTGACTGAGAAAGCCATGAATATGACATAGAAGGGCATGATCAAAAATCCCATTACGCCGAGTGCTGCACCACTGTAATGTGCCCATAATATCATTGGAGGATAATGGTTGGCGATGATTTTCTCAGCGTCGGAATAAAAACCAAAGCTGATTAACCCACAAATAATAACTGGTAATAATATGGCTGCCCAGAAAGCTAAGGTTTTTCTGGATTTGTAAAATTCTGATACTAAAGAAATATAAAGAGCGTGCATGTTAGTTTGTTTTGGTTATATCCAGGAATAAATTTTCGAGATCTTTTCGTTGCTGATAAAGGCTGCTCACCGTAAAACCATTTTGGATAAGTAATGTATTGAGTTCTCCACTTTGTTGCGGTGAAGTAAAGGGTAGAGTAATTACCTTATCTGTTTTTGCCGCAACTTCATAACCCGACTTTGTTAAAAAGGAACTTGCACTTTCAATCTTGTCGACTTCGATTTCGAGCATAGGTTTGCTCAGTAAATGAAGTTCGTTAATCGTGCCCTGAAATAATAATTGACCTTTGTTTATAATGCCAACATGGGTTGCTGTTCTTTCTATTTCTGCCAATAAGTGGCTTGAAACCAATATTGTTTTTTGGTGATTTGTAGCTAAATCAATCATCAGGTTCCGGACCTCGATGATACCATTTGGATCTAAACCATTTGTAGGCTCATCCAGTAATAATAATTCTGGATCTGAAATTAGTGCCTGTGCAATGCCTAGCCTTTGTTTCATGCCTAATGAATATTTACTGGCTTTTTTATTTGCTGCTTCTGCCAAACCCACCAGCGACAGCATTTCATCAGCTTTTGTTTTTTTTATGCCTAATAAAATACAGCGGTTAATGAGGTTTTCTTTGCCTGTTAAATGACCATAAATAGCAGGTTGTTCTACTAAAGCGCCTATGCGCTTAAGGGTCGCTATGCGATTACTGTTTATTTCTTTACCAAATATAAAAACCTGGTCAGATGGTGACTTTAGCAGGTTCAGCAGGATTTTTATGGTGGTTGTTTTTCCAGCTCCATTGGGGCCTAAGAAACCGTATATACTGCCTTTTGGTACTTGTAAGGACAGATCTTTTACAATAACCTGGTTGCCGAAGTTAAAGTTTAAACCTATAGTTTCGATAGCGTAATTACCCATTGTTTCTATTTGAAAATAGCAGTTGCTTGTTTCACGATAGAACCAGATGTTTTTGTAGGTTTTACAACTATTTCCGCATCATTCTGATTGGTATTAACCGTAAGTGTTAAAATGATCATCATAAATACAGGTAATAATAAAAGTAAAAATGGCGATGTGTTTGCTAACTTTTTCATGATCGATAGTTTTATTTGAGAGGTTGTGAAAATACCATCAGTAATTACTGTTTGATTTTTTAAGTTGATTGCTGATGATGTTTTCATTTTGTTTTCGTTTTGATGATTCAAAGAAACTCAAGAAAAACAACCTGCTAAAATCTATTATACCAAGTGTTCAAGATTCTAGATCAACAGGCATTTTTGGCGTTTGTCGATAAAATTTGCCTATTGGGCCGTTGGTAGAAAAAAAATGCCCGTTGGTAGATTGTATAGGTAAATCGATAAAACTTTATTTATTTTGGATGCATGAAAGAATATGTGTTTGTTAAACGGATATCAACTTCATGATTATTTAATATAGATCTAATGAAACAAAGTAAGGGGCCTTTAATATTACATGCTATTTTTTGGACAATTATCTTAATGCTCATAGTTGGCGGCAACATATTCGACACTACAAAGCATACGATGAAAGACTATTTTATCAGCTACGTTGTGTATGGCGTAATAAATATTTCTATTTTCTATATTAATTATATCTTCTTAATTCCTGAGTTAATAAAAAAGAGAAAAAAATACCTCATATATGTTTTAGCATTCTTATTATTAATTGCCGTATCTGTTGTTGCTAAAACAGCTATAGCGGTATTGTATCCGGACGATGTATTAACTTCGGTTAGTGCGAAGGGAAAGCGAATGGAAATACCTGTTCATAATTTTGTGATCATGGTTACGTTCTTATCGGGTTTTTTCTTAATCTGTAGTTGCATTATTAAATTCACTATCGATTGGTTTGCAAGTGAAAGGATTCAGCGTAATTTAGAAAGTGAACGCCGCGAAATGGAACTTCAATTTTTAAAATCGCAGTTAAACCCCCATTTTCTTTTTAATTCACTTAACAATATCTATTCGCTGGCTTATCAGAAATCAGACAAAACCGCCGATGCCATTATGAAGCTTTCGGAGATTATGCGTTACATGATTTACGAGAGCAATACACCAACCGTAGCGTTAAGTAAGGAGGTAGATTATTTAACCAGTTATATTGAGCTGCAAAAAATAAGGTTTAAAGATGGCGCCTATATCGAGCTTACCTTAAACGGCGAAATTGACGATCAAAAAATTGTTCCGCTAATGTTGATTTCGTTTGTAGAAAATGCATTTAAACATGGCGTGGTAACCGATCCGGCCGAACCTGTAAAAATTAATATCATTGCCAACCAGAAAATTTTGCATTTTAGTGTAGTTAATAAAAAGAACCAACAGAATAAAGATGCACAAGGAGGTGTTGGTTTAACCAATGTGGAACGACGCTTACAATTGGTTTATCCTGATAGATATAAATTAAATGTTGTAAATTCGGCTACCCATTATACCTGTGAACTGATGATTGACATATAATCCGATAACCAAACATATACCGGATATAAAATCATTAATTAAAATAATAACCTAAAATGAACTTAAACTGTATTGTTGTTGATGATGAGCCTTTAGCGCTTGATATTTTACAGGATTATATTTCGAAAGTACCTTTTTTAACCATGGTTAAAAGGTGCGAAAACCCTATTGAAGCCTTGCAGATTGTTCAGGGTGGAGGGATTGATCTTGTGTTTTTAGATATTCAAATGCCAGAGCTAACCGGAATCCAGTTTTTGAAAATTGCTGGCAATAAATGCCACTACATATTAACTACCGCTTATCCACAATACGCTTTAGAAAGTTACGACCTGAATGTTTCGGATTACCTATTAAAGCCAATTGCATTCGACCGTTTTTATAAAGCGGTAGAAAAAGTACATAATCAGGTAAAACCAGTCGAAGCTCCTGCAAGTGTAGCACAACCTATCGTTACACCTGCGCCATTTTCTGGCTCGTCAAATCCGGTTCAGGATTATATTTTTGTAAAAACTGAGCATAAGATTCAAAAAATCTATTTGCACAATATTTTATTCATTGAAGGTTTAAAAGATTACATTTCTATTTTTACGAAAGATGAGCGTGTAATTACGCTGCAAAGCATGAAGAAGATGGAAGAAGCTTTACCCCAAAGTCAGTTTATCAGGGTACACAAATCTTATATTGTGGCTGTTGATAAAATTGAAAGTATCGAACGTAGCCGCATTACCATTAACCAAAAAATCATCCCGGTTGGCGATACTTACCGTGATGAGTTTTTCAGGGTAATTGGAAATAAGAACATTTAGGGAAATATGTGAGATGTAAGACGGGAAAGGCATGGTCTCCAAGTATCGTCATTTCGACCGTAGTGGAGAAATCTTAAATCATCTCAATAATTTGCGTTCAAAGATCTCTCCACTCCGTTGCACTCCAGTCGAGATGACGACCTTTCTATAGGGATCTGTCAATGGTAGCGGAGTCGAAGGATCTTTAAAGAGGGGGTTGAATAATGTTGTACAGCTTAATGGAGACTACACAGCAGCCTGCGCCGTTGGTTGACCTAAAACTTTCCGGATTTCGTCTTCTACTTCTAGCGTGATATCATTCGGCGTTTTTATACCCGGTTCTATAGGTTTTAAAACGGTCCATTTTAGGGCATTACCGGTTGTTAATGGAAACATACCAAAGCGAACAATTTTCCATGAATTTTCTATGGCCACCGGAACTACCAAAGCATTAGGTACTACTTTTAGTATGGTAGCAATACCTCCAAACTGGAATGTTTTCAACTGACCATCTTTCGCCCGGGTTCCTTCTGGGAAAATTACAGTACTCCAATTATTCTCTTTCATTCTACGGCCAAGTTTGATGATTTCGGAAATGGCCTGCTTGTTGTCTTTCCTGTTGATGTTTGCCCCACCACCTAAGCGTAAGTTAATGGATATGGACGGAATGCCTTTGGTAAGCTCAATTTTGGAGATAAATTTTGCACTGTGTTTTCTTAAGAACCAAATTAATGAGGGGATATCGTACATACTTTGATGGTTCGCTGCAAAAATAATAGGTCTATCTGTCGGTAAATCGTATTCATTCTTAAAGCTGATCGAATTGAATAAAAAGATCTGGCAATAGGTTAGGAAAAAATTAAGGATATCTACCGAAACTTTATGCGCTTTATAGCCAAAAAGCTTAAAGCAAACCCATTGGATAGGATGAAAGATGCAAAGTGTTAATCCAAAGAAAATATAAAAAATGGGTGTTAAAATGTATCCGAAAAGCTTGCTCATCTGGGTGATTTAATAGGTAGCAAAGATAATAATAAATTACTCTGGTTCTTTGAAGATGTACTTTTCTTCGTATTCAATCTCAAACGTTTTTAAGAAACTGGCGTACTCCTGTAAAAAGCTCTCCTTTTTATGGTGCTGTTCCTGGTTTTTAATGTATTGAATGACCTGTTGAACATGGCTTTTCGAATATGAAAATGCACCATAACCTTCTTGCCAGGCAAATTTTGTTTTACACAATCGCTGATCATTAATCCATTTAGAACTTTCTGTCTTTACATTCTGGATCAGGCTAGAAATAGACTGATGTGGCCGCATACCAATAAAAATGTGAATGTGATCGGGCATACAATTAATCTGTATCATTTTATGGTTATTTGCCTGAAATATTCCTGTGAGATATTTTAATAGCCTTTCTTTCCACTCCGGATGAATTAATGAAGCACGAAATTTAACAGCAAAAACAAACTGAATGTGTAATTGGGTATAGGTATTCGACATAGCGTTCTAAATTTAAATCAAAATCAAACGTTCCTACGGAACGAAAATTGCCATCTGCAATTTCTACCGAGGAAATGTCCATACTGGACATTAATAATTTTTAGGATGATTTAATATTTAGGGATTGCATTAGCAATTTAAAACAAATAGCTCTATTGAACAAGTGCTGATGCAATATTTTTTTGGTATTAGGTTGATTTTATAACAACTCACAATTAAAAGAACTAATAAGCCGATATTTCTCTGACATCAATAATTTTAGGATGATTTAAACATTTAGGGATTGCATTAGCAATTTAAAACAAATGACTCTATAGAACAAGTGCTGATGCAATGTTTTTTAGGTATTAGGTGAATTTTATAATAACCCGCTTTTAAAAGAACCAATAAGCCGATGTCTCCCTGGGACATCAATAATTTTTAGGATGATTTAACATTTAGGGATTGTACTAGCAATTTAACAAATGGTCCTATCGAACAAGTACTGATACAATATTTTTAGGTATTAAGTGAATTTTATAACAACCCGCGGTTAAAAGAACTGATAAGCGATATTCATCTGGGACATCAATAATTTTTGCGATGATTTAACATTTAGGGATTGCACTAGCAATTTAAAACAAATAGCTCTATTGAACAAGTGCTGATGCAATATTTTTTTGGTATTAGGTAAATTTTATAACAACCCACTATTAAAAGAACTAATAAGCCGATATTCCTCTGACATCAATAATTTTAGGATGATTTAATATTTAGGGATTGCATTAGCAATTTAAAACAAATAGCTCTATTGAACAAGTGCTGATGCAATATTTTTTTGGTATTAGGTAAATTTTATAACAACCCACTATTAAAAGAACTAATAAGCCGATACTCCTCTGGGACATCAATAATTTTTAGGGTGATTTAACATTTAGGGATTGCACTAGCAATTTAAAACAAATGGCTCTATCGAACAAGTGCTGATGCAATGTTTTTAGGCATTAGGTTAATTTTATAACAGCTCACAATTAAAAGAACTAATAAGCCGATACTCCTCTGGGACATCAATAATTTTTAGGGTGATTTAACATTTAGGGATTGCACTAGCAATTTAAAACAAATGGCTCTATCGAACAAGCGCTGATACAATACTTTTTGGTATTAGGTTAATTTTATAACAGCTCACAATTAAAAGAACTAATAAGCCGATATTCTCTGGGGACATCAATAATTTTTGGGATGATTTAATATTCAGGGATTGTTTCAACAATTTAATACAAATAATTTTAATATTTAATCATGCAATGTCCCATCGGGACATGTGCCCGGTAGAAAAAAATATATAATATTTTTTTATGTTCCGTTAGGAACATTTGGTGATTACCACGGTTACAATTCACCATTTAGCATCATTAATTTAGCTTTTAAGATTGCAGCTACGCTCATCGAATCAGTAATCTCTCCGTTCATAACCATTTGATAGGCTTCATCGAAAGGTAATTTTTTGATCACAAGTTCTTCGGTTTCTTCGGGCATGGCGATACCTTGTATCAAATCGGTAGCAATATAGATGATACTCAACTCGTCGCTTACGGAATTAGAAAGATGCATCCTTTGGATCTCTTTCCAGTTTCTGGCGCTCATGCCCGTTTCTTCTAACAATTCCCTTCGGGCACTTTCTAATGGTGCTTCGTGAAATGGCCCACCGCCTTCTGGAATTTCCCAGCTGTAAGCGTTAATTGGATACCGGTATTGACCAACCAACCAGGTATTGTAATCTTCATCTAAAGGGAGGATTCCGATGGCGAGATTTTTAAAATGAACAGTGCCGTAAATCCCTTGTCCACCAGAGGGATTAATGACCTGGTGTTCGGTTAAACGAATCCAGTTGTTGTCGTATTTTACATCACTCTCTAAGGTTTTCCAGGGGTTGATCTCTTCCATGCTGCAAGATAACAACTTGTTATAGTTTTTAAGAAGAAAGGAATTTTATCGAAGAAATTTAGTGCAAAAAAAAGTGCTTAGATTTTTCTAAGCACCCTTGGTTAAAATTAGAATGATCCTTCATCAGGACGATTGTCCTGCTCTTCTTTCTTCTTTTTATTCGTACCGGTAAATGTAGTTTTTCCAAAGCGGTAAGAGAAAGTTAAATTTCCCATTGTTCCCTGAAACTGGCGTTCAAAATCAACTATTGTGGCTCTATCTTCAGTGGTCATGCTCCATCTTCTGGTATTAAAGACATCTCTAACATTGAAACTTAAAGATGCTTTCTTGTTCGGGAAATCGTATTTGGCTCCACCGTCAACCCCATACATAGCATTACGTTTTCCCTGTGCCATCACTTCTGGCGCCCTATAATCGCCACGCACCTGCAACGATAAATTTTTAACTACTGTTAAATTTCCGGTAAGGTTGGCGTTCCAGCTAAAGCCACTGCTTGATGGAATGTCAAATCGTGCATCACCAGCAAACTTAGCCTGATATAAGTTTACGTTAGTGGTGAAGTTTAGGGCTTTAATCAGATCAAAACGGCCAATTAATTCTAAACCGCTATTAATTTGATTCGTTAAATTTTGAGGGGTTGAAGTAATAATTCCGTTAACAGGCGTACTTCTTACCCGTTGAATGACATCATTGGTTTGGCGGAAATACAAACTCGATGTTAAGGTTACTTTTTTCCAGTATTTACTATAGCCCAATTCAAAAGAGTGTACATCCTCGGGTAATAAATTTGGGTTACCACCTCTATAGTTTAAAGGATCCGAAACATCTAAAAACGGGTTGGTATCCCAGGGGCGGGGGCGGTTTACGCGACGGGTATAACTCAATTGAAGCTGATTATCACCCTTTAGTTTTTGTGTTAAGAAAACACTTGGATATATTCTTTTGTAGTGGATATTCCCTTCTGCAGTAGTTAATACATTGTTTGTATAGCCTTCTAAATGGGTATCTAAACGTGCATCTTCTCCTCTTAATCCAATTTGGTAACCAAAATCTTTAATCTGATTCTGGTAATTGAAATAAAGTGCGTGTACCTGATCCTTACTATCGAAACCGTTAATTAACTTATTATTACTGATATAAGTATTCGTATTTGTAGGAATCGAATCTGCATATTGATCGTTGTTTCCTAAGCGAATCTGGCTACGGTAACCAACTTCAATTTTACCCGCTTTACCAACAGGTAATGCATAATCAGTCTGGATGTTGTAATTGGTGTTATTGCCCGTATTAAAAACTCGCTGTAAACTTAAGGTTTCATCAATCGGCACACCGTTCCGGTTTGTGGTATTGGTGCTGTAAGTCTGGTCGTTGTTGTTTGTACCGTACGAGTATCCAAAGTTGAAGGTTAACTCTTCTTTTGGTTTTTTAAACTTCTGCACATAATCTAAATTCAGGTCATAGCTTTTTCCATAACCATCATTATTATTGGTTCTGTTGCTCAATAAAACTGGTGACTGGTTTGAACTTAATTGTCTGATATCCAGCAGCTCGTTTCGCTCATTTTCTCTTGAGTTAAAACCACCCGACAAGCTGATTACGCTTTTTGGTGCCAAATAATAATCTAAACCAGCTTTAGCATTGTGTCCCTTGTCTAAAGAGGTTGAAACCGTATTTTGATTTGCGAAAGCTGTTGAGCTGCTTGGTATTTTGTAGGTAATGTCCTGAAAACCACCTCCCAAACGGTTACCGTAACGATAGCCATAGTTTCCATAAATATTTACCTTGCTGTTCTGGAAGCTTAAGTTGGTGTTGGCATTATAGTTATCTCGGTTACCTGCAGTTAGTGCAACAGAACCGTTAAAACCAAGTTTTGTATTTTTCTTAAGTACAATGTTAATAATCCCCGATTGACCTTCTGCATCGTATTTTGCAGATGGATTGGTAATTACCTCAACACTTTCGATAGAGCTGGCTGGGATTGATTGAAGAATCTGGGCTACATTACCGCCAGCAATTAAAGATGGCTTTCCATCAATTAATACTTTAACACCTGTTGAGCCACGTAAACTCACATTGCCATCCATATCGGTAGAGACCGATGGTACATTCTGCAATAAATCGCCTGCTGAGCCACCTTCGCTAATTACGCTCTGATCTACAGCGAAAATCTTTTTATCGATACCCATTTGCATGCCTTGTTTTTGGCCCGTTACAGTAATTTCGCTCAGCACATTGCCTTTTGCAGGGTTCATTTTAATCTCGCCAAAGTTTAACGTGCCAGTGGCAGCGGTAATGGCTACGTTATCTCTAACCATGGTTTGGTAACCCACAAAACTTATTTTAAAGGTAAAAGTTCCGGCAGGAATATCAGTCATTACAAAAGCACCGTTTACATCGGTTTGCACAATTTTCGCATTTTTGGCCGTAGCCTTATCAATTAAAATCGCTGTAGCAAATGGAATGGTTTCTTGTGTTTTTGCATCTTTAAGTATTCCGGTAATTTTTGCTTTTCCGCTTGTTTGTGCGAAAAGACTAAATGATAAGCTTAAAAGTAAAAGGGTGATCTGTATTGTTCTCGATTGTAAAAGTCTCATTAAAAAATAAAATTTCGTGTGTTTTTATAAAGGGAGACAAAGTAACGTCAACTAAGTTTAATTAAGGAGCCGTAACTATTTTATTACAGCCATTTTATAGTAATATTTTTGTGGGTAATCTGCAGTTCACAGTTAATAATTGGCAGTTGTCGGTTTTACCAAAACTATAAACGAATATTACAATCGAACAATTTGCAAAATGTTACTTTTGTTCATTATGAATAAGATATTAATTGTTGATGATTTACACCCTGCGTTTAAAGAGCAGGCTATTGCCATGGGCTACGAGGTTGATGATGAACCACAGATTACCCGTCAACAAACACTAGATAAAATAAAAGATTATACAGGCATAGCTGTTCGGACGAAATTTAGGATCGATGCCGAGATCTTTGCTGCTGCCCCAAATTTAAAATTTGTAGCCAGGGCAGGGGCAGGGTTAGATAATATTGATGATAAGATCGCTTTTGAAAGAAATATCGAATTGATTAATGCTCCCGAAGGGAATTGTGATGCCGTTGGTGAGCATGCTACGGGTTTGCTGTTATCATTGATGAACAATTTCCGAAGGGCCGATATGGAAATCAGGAATGGCGTGTGGGATAGGGAAGGTAACCGTGGTTACGAATTAAAAGGCAAGAAGGTAGGGATTATTGGCTATGGTTTTATGGGACAAAGCTTTGCAAAGAAACTGGCGGGTTTCGAAGTTGATGTAATGGCTTATGATAAATACAAAACCGGTTTTTCGGATGCTTTTGCCCGCGAGGTAAGCATGGAAGAAATTGTGAAGCACAGCGATGTGCTGAGTCTTCATATTCCCTTAACGGCTGAAACCAGACAAATGATTGATGATGAGTATTTCTATCATTTTAAAAAGCCAATTTTCTTTATCAATACGGCCAGGGGCGAAATTGTAAATACAACAGCAGTGTTGAATGCCATTAAAACAGGAAAGATTTTAGGTGCAGGACTGGATGTGCTGCAAACAGAAAAATTCCCGGCTCTGGGTGAGCAGACTTGGTACAGTGAACTTAAAAGTAACGGCAGAGTGATTTTAACCCCTCACGTGGGTGGCTGGACATTTGATTCGTACCGTAAAATTTCGGAGGTTTTGGCCGAGAAGTTAAGCGCGCTCAGTTTCTAGGAAGCTATCTTTATTTTGGTTTTGGAAAGCAAAGGTACTGCCAGTAGGCAAGGTTCTGCCCTGCTTTCCATTGCAAGTCCTCGCTACGCTGTGGGCTTTTCATTTCAATCAGGTTTATGTTGTGCGGTTGCGGCCTGCAAAACCTAAAATAAACTACTGTTTCTGGCGTTTAGCCCTGGGTGAAGTGCTACTCCAATGTCATTAAGTTAAGGAGAAAACAAAAAAAGATTGTCATCCTGAACCTGTCGAAGGACAAATGTTTTTTTGTTTTCAATTACTTAAAAGGTCTTCGATAAGCTCAGACTGTCAGCAATAGGACTTAACTTAATAGCTATTTAAACTTAATGTTTTACAGTCTTAAGTCTAAAAAAGGTATAAATCTCAGTTTTATTTGCTTAAATTGGCTATACAATCTAACCAATTTTATCATGCCGAAAGATCACTTATATTCAACTACAGTTACCTGGACGGGCAATAAAGGCTCGGGTACAATGGATTACCGTTCGTACGATCGCGATTATGTAATTTCAGTAAAAGGCAAAGCCGATATTTCCGGATCGTCTGATTCTGCTTTTCTGGGCGATAAATCTAAATATAATCCCGAAGACCTGTTGTTGGCCTCTATATCCAGTTGCCATATGCTCTGGTATTTACATTTATGCTCTAAAAACGAAATTGTAGTAATTGATTATAAGGATGAGGCTGTAGGTACCATGGAAGAATCGGCCGATGGTAGTGGTAGGTTTAAAGAAGTTACCCTACACCCGCAGGTTTTAATTGCCGATAAAGCACATTACGAACTGGCAGCATCGCTGCATCACGAAGCCAATAAAATGTGTTTTATTGCTAACTCGTTAAATTTTCCGGTTAAACACGAGCCGGTTCTCAGTTATTAGTTTGCAGTTCTCAGTCAACAGTTTTCAGTTGGCAGTTTGATATAGTTGCCAACTGAAAATTGCGAACTGTCAACTATTTAGCTGACCAAACATTATCCCCTGGCGTAGCATCTACATAAATTCCATTCTCTAAACCAATTGATTTTATTTTTTTAGTTGTATTAACGGTTATATTCGCCTCTTTCTGGTTTGCTTTCCAAATCGCTGGCGTTTTATGAATGGTTTCAGTTTTTCCATCGGTATAAGTAACCACAACATCGAATGGAATGGCAAAACCACCTACATTTTTAATGGTGACAGCAGATTTTCCTTTTGCAGAAGTTACTTTAGCAATAGCTAGATCAAGGTAATTGTTGGTAAAGAACCAATTTTGGAAAAACCAGTTTAAATTCTGTCCAGAACCTGCATTCATTGAGTTAAAATAATCCCATGGAATAGGGTGTTTGCCATTCCAGTTGCTCATATAGGTATGAAGTGCTTTTTTGAATAAGTCATCTCCTAACAGATCTTTAAGTGCCAAATAAGATAATGAAGCTTTCCCGTAAGAGTTATTGCCATAGCCTGAACCCGAAACCTGGTCAGACATCGAAATTACAGGTTGATCTTCTTCTGCAGATTTATCGTTAATGTATTTATTTACCCTGAAGTTTTTGTAAAAGCTGTCTGCAGCTTCTTTACCATGTTCTGCAATACCGATTAAATATTCGAATGTTGTGGCCCATCCTTCGTCCATATAGGCGTAACGGGTTTCGTTAATGCCCATGTAGAAAGGAAAGTAAGTATGCGCCACTTCATGGTCTTGAACCAGTTGTGCAAATACAGGATCACCAAATTGCGAATCGTTCACCATCATCGGATACTCCATATCGGCAAAGCCTTGAAAAGCAATGGTTTTTACATAAGGATAGGGAATTCCCGGCCAATTGTTCGAGAACCAATCTAAGGCATTAAGGTTGTACTTAACCGAGTTGATAAAATCTGTTCCCGTAGTTGGGTTGTAAGCAGCCTGAGCGCTTGCGCGGCGGTTGGTCTTTTTATCTACAATTACACTTGCACCATCCCAAACATAGTGGTTGCTCAGGGCAAAAGTAACATCGGTAATGTGGTTTACGGCAAATTTCCAGGTGTTCCAGTCTTTTTGCTGGGTTACTTTACCATCTTTCATTTCCTGACCGGTAGCAATATGGATTACTTCATCACCATTATACGATTTTTTTAAACGAGCCGCAATTTCAGGCTGTAATACTTCATCCGGATTCAGGAAATCGCCGGTTGCATAAACCACATAATTTTTAGGGGCTTTAATAGCAAATTCGTAATCGTTAAAGTCGTTATAAAACTCAGCCCTATCGGTGTGTGGAATACGGTCCCAGCCATTATAATCATCATATACCGATATGCGCGGATAGCTATAAGCCACAAAGAAAGAGTTTGGATCAATCTGCCCCTCGCGACCACTTTCTTTTGATAATGGGTAATCCCACGCTATTTTAACCGTAATTTTCGATTTTGGCAACAATGGTTTGTTCAGCTTAACGTTTCCTACTGTTCCCCAAGCTTTACTATCAACCTGATAAGTTTCGCCATCAACGGAAAAGGAGATGATGTTTAAACCCGTACTTAAAAAATCTTCACTTACTGCACCACCTCTAGGGGAAGTTGGTTTATGTAAATTGTTTACAAAACGGATAGCAAGCGTTTTTAAAGTATCAGGACTGTTGTTGCTGTATAAAATTTCTTCTTTGCCGCTAACCACTTTGGTTTCGGCATCTACCTTAATATCCATGTTGTATTTACCATGGTTTTGCCAATAATTTGGGCCAGGTTTTCCATTCATAGCACGTGTGCCCTTAGCAAATGCTGCTTTAATATTTCGGGGCATATAAAGTTCCTGGGCAGAAACAGTATAACCACTCAAACAAACGAGCAGGGCAATAGAGAATAACTTTTTCATTTTTACGAATAATTTTAGCTAAAAGTAAAACTAATGATTGAATTAGAAAATGATTGAATGAGAGAATGATAGATTTTTGAATGCGTTAGAATTGAATGTTGTATTTTTAATGTTAAATATGAGAATTTTTAGGGTGGGTATGGATGTACCTGTTTTCATTCTTCCTATTTAGTGAATATTAAACCCTATTAATCCTTAAATCATAAAAATCATGCGTATTTATTTGCTTTTGTAATTTTCACATTTTATCTTCGTTATAATTGAAGCAAGACTATGTAGCAAACCAACTATATAGTCTTGTTTGTTTTTTATAGCGTTTGAATAAATTAATAGAGCAATGACAGAGGTAACATACTACACCCAAGAGGGGTTAGATAAATTAAAAGAGGAAGTTCATTATTTAACAACCACCGGTCGTCAGCTAATATCTAAAGCAATTGCAGAAGCGAGGGATAAAGGTGATTTATCGGAGAATGCAGAATACGATGCTGCTAAAGAGGCGCAAGGTTTGCATGAGGCAAAAATTTCAAAATTAAAGAATACGTTGGCTAACGCACGTTTAATTGATGAGTCTAAACTAGATTTATCGAAAGTACTCGCCTTATCGATTGTTAAAATAAAAAATGTTAAAAACGGTGCTATCATGACTTACCAGTTGGTAGCCGAAACAGAAGCCGATTTAAAAACAGGAAAAATTTCTGTTAAATCGCCAATTGCACAGGGTTTGCTGGGTAAATCGGTAGGCGAATTTGCTGAAATTGAAGTGCCGGCAGGTAAAATGCAGTTCGAAGTGCTCGAGATATCGAGATAAAGGTAGAAGGCGGAGGGTTTAAGGCTTAAGGTCTGTTCTCCGCTATAAAAACCTAAACCTTACACCTTTAACCCTACACCTTAATGACTATCTTTTCAAAAATTGTTGCAGGCGAAATCAGCGCACATGTTGTTGCTGAAACTGTAGAATATTTAGCATTTTTAGATGTTCAGCCTTTAACGGCGGGGCATGTTTTGGTGATCCCGAAAATTGAGACCGATTATATCTTCGATATGGATGAGGATCTGTACGTTGGTTTGTGGATGTTTGCTAAAATTGTAGCGAAAGGTGTAAAAATAGCTTTCCCATGCAAAAAAGTGGGCGTTTCAGTAATTGGGCTAGAAGTGCCGCATGCACATATTCATTTGATCCCGATGAATAATGTGAGCGACATGAATTTCAGTAAAGAAAAATTGAAGCCAACCGACGAAGAATTGGCAGAGGCTGCCGAAAAAATTAAGCAGGCCTTATTAGAAGTATAAAAAAGGCCGGCTGTGAAAACACAAGCCGACCATTCTACCCGCCTAACCCAAATTATTTATGGCGCTGGAGCAACTGTTGCATTTAGTTGCAATACCGGCCAGGTTAAACCTGGCCCTTTTCCGATTACTATGCCATTGTTATCGCCTCTTTTTAGATCTGATATCCAGTAGTATAATGGCCATCCCTTATAGGTTAACTGTTTTTTGTTAATTGTAGCTACTGTAATTATGCCAATATCAGTTTTAGCTATAGCCGAAGGCACGTTTAGGATTTCAGATTCGTAAACGGGCCAAATCCCTTCTTGTATTACACTTTTTGTATAAGTGTTTACACCATTTTTATCTGGTGCAAAAGCATATAAAGTACGGCCTTTATTATCGGTAAGGTAAATGGTTTTTCCATCACCAACAGCATAGGTACTGGTGTAATTGATATTGTTCCCCGTCAGTTGCGCATTAGCCAACATTAACGAATAATCAGGCTTGGCTACAAACCAGATTCCACTAACACCATCACCTTTAATTTGTCCGGCAGCGGCATCACCTGCATAATAATACAATGGATAACCACGGTAAGTGCTTTGTTTACGGCCATCAGCTCTTGTAACTTCGCCAACTTCGGCTTTGTTTAATTTAAGATCTGTGCTTGCATCAGCAGAATAATAAAGTGGCCAAATCGCTTCACATCCCCCTGTACAGGTTGGTGTACCTGCAGCATCAGATGAAAAAAAGTATAAGGTTTTGCCGTCTTTATCCGTTAATACTGATCCAAATTTTGCATCAGTTGCCAATTGGATTCCCTTATTGTTGTTGGTAACCGGCGGAGTTGTAGGTTCGTCGGAACTGTTTTTTTTACAGGCAGTAAATACCATGGCTATACACAATACAACCAATAGATTTTTTTTTAAGTAGATTAGCATACGATTTTTGTTTTTAGTTTTAACTTTAATAAAATGATATGCCGCTATTACGCCGCCAGGTTGTAAATGGTTGCTTGTAAAAACAAGATTTTTAGCCAAACCGAACAAATAACAGTTATTTTAAAAAGAATATTTTTTGAGGCAACCTTTTGTAAATCTTTATCGTAATGTGTTTTGAAAGGAGAACTTGTGACCGCTAACCGCGACAGAGAAGATAGTACTATACAAAAGCATATTCAGGGCTGCATTAGAAATGAAAGGGATAGTCAAAAAGCGCTATACAAACATTTCTATGGCTTTGCTATGGGTATTTGTTTGCGTTATGCAAACGATCGGTTAGATGCTGCGGGAATACTGAACGATGGCTTTTTCAAAGCTTTTAAGAATATTAATAAATATGAACCTACTAAGGCTTTTTTACCCTGGCTTGGACGTATCATAACCAATACAGCTATCGACTATTATCGTGCGAATCTAAAATTTGCTGATCACGTAGATATCATGGATCATGAAAATATTGCGCAGGTAAGTTCTGTATATGATAAGTTAGCTTACCACGATTTATTGGCATTGGTGCAAAAGTTGAGCCCGGGTTACCGTACCGTTTTTAACCTTTTTGCCATAGATGGATATACGCATGAAGAAATTGCCGAAATGCTTGGGATATCGGTAGGTACATCGAAGTCGAACCTGTTTAAGGCAAGGCAAAAGTTACAGGAAATGTTAAAGGCTACCGAAGCGAAAACTTACCAGGTGAGGAGTTCGGATGTAGATAGAAACCTTTTAGGGGTTAGGTTAAATACAAACATGCAATGAAAGAGGGAAGAGATATAGATAAATTATTTAAGGATGGATTGGAGAATCCCGATCTTCCTTTTAATGATTTAGATTGGGATAATCTGGAGGAGAGATTGCATCCAACACCAAAAAGGAGGGTAGTGCCGCTAATTTGGTTAACTGCTGTGGCTGGGATAGCCGCAATGTTACTGGTGGTGTTTTTATTGGTTAAGCCGAATGGTAATCAACCCAAAAACAATCCACTGGTGAAAACAGATACAAATGCTAAGGAAAAAGAGAACAATAAACCTTTAGATAATAAAGGGGATTTAATCGAAAAACCAACACAAAACAATACTTCAACCGAGAAAGGTGGTGAGGGGAATTTATTGGCTGAAAATAAAGAAAATAGGAAACCTACAAATGATCATAAGGCGGCCAAAACAAACTCGGCCAATAAAGATTTTTCCAAAGTTTTGGCGACCGATGATATGAACCACAACCTTTTAGCTAATGTGCTGTCTAATCCGCAAATAAGTGCTAAAACTAAACCTGTTGAATTTGAACAACAGGATCTTGTTGTTACCCTTCCGCAAAGAAAATCGGAGAAAATGCAACCTCCGGTTTTTAAGAAAAAACCAAGGTTTGTTTTAAGTATTCTGGCGGCTCCTGATTTAACCAGTGTGCAGAAATCGGGTAAAAGCAGTTTAAGTGGCGGTTTTGGTGTAGAAGCTACACTTTTCTTAACCAGGAAACTAAGTGTTACTACCGGGGCAGTTTACGCCAAGAAAATTTACGATTCAGATTTTAGCCAATACAATCCCAATAGCAATTACGTTTTTAAGGTAAATCCAGCAAATATTCATGCCAATTGCGATGTAATCGATATACCGATTAATGTGAATTATAAGGTTTTTGATGGACGTAGAAATTCTATTTCAGTAAGTACGGGCTTATCCAGTTATTTAATGTTAAAAGAGAAATACAGCTATTCTTATGATGGCGCTTATCAAGGTCCTCAAAACTTCGAAGTAAGGAACCAGAACCAGCATTATTTAGGTATAGCCAATGTTGGTGTGGAGTTTCAGCATAAAATAAATAATAATTTAAGCATTAGTGCTAAACCTTTTATGAAAATTCCGTTAACGGATATAGGTTATGGAAAGTCTAAGCTATCATCAACAGGCGTGGCCGTATCGGTAAATATGAACCTGTTTAAAAAGAATTAATGTTTAATATTGCGGATGGGGTCGGGCAAAGGCACAAAACCTGTTTCACCAGGAACCGGTTTAAAGCTTTGTTCCAGCCATTTAGTCTTGGCTTTTTCGATTAATTCTTTGTCTGATGCAACAAAGTTCCAGTAAATAAAACGTTCTTCAGGAAAAGGTTCACCTCCGAAAATGTAAACCGTGGTGTTTTCGTGCATGGTAAATTCGCACAGTTTGGCATCGTTGGCAACTAAAATTAAGCGCGGTTTAAAAATATTCCCTTCACTTTCAATTGCACCCTCTAAAATATAAAGTGCACTTTCGCCAAACAGGTAATCGCCAATGTTTAGCTTTTGCTGTTTAGTGCTTTTTAACTCTAAAAAATATAAGGGACTGTACACCGGAACCGGAGATTTATAACCAAAAGCTTCGCCTGCAATTAATTTAAAATTAACGCCATCCTGTGTCCATCCTGGAATGTCTGCCCCTTCTACATGGCAAAATTCAGGGTCCATTTGTTCCAGATCTTTAGGTAAGGCCACCCAGATCTGTAGGCCATGGAGCATTTTATCGGTATGGCGAAGGTATTCAGGGGTTCTTTCTGAATGTACAATACCGCTGCCCGAGGTCATCCAGTTTACCTGCCCGGGTTTAATCACAATATCTGATCCTAAACTGTCTTTGTGTGTAATCTCGCCCTCGAACAAAAAGGTTAAGGTAGATAAGCCGATGTGTGGATGGGGTGGAACATCAAGATTTTCATGATCGCTCATGGCAGCAGGACCCATGTGGTCGATAAAAGAAAAGGGACCAACCATACGTTTCTCTCTGAAAGGCAGGAGTCTGCCAACCATAAAATTGCCAATATTTGCGGGCCTTTCTTCGATAATGAGCTTAATGTTCGACATGGGATGATCAATTTTTTAATGAGGTGAATTTAAGAAAAAAATCATCATTGTGAGGTATGAAGCAATCTTACAAAGATCGCTAATAGCTAAATTGATAAAGATCTCTTCATTCCGTAGATGTGCAGTCAGATGTTACCATCTGACTGATTTCATTAGAATTAAATGGATTGAAGATTAGGTCTTGTGTCAGATAAAAATATCTGGCACCACGGGAAAAAGGTTAAGATTTTTTTGGAAAGCAATGGTAGAAGCTTTTAGGTTGTTGTAGTCCCGCTCCCGCTTCTGCACCCGATGAAACCTGTGAAACAATCAAGCACACCATAAAACAACAAAAATAAGTGCTTAAATCGGGTGCATCCCGCTTTGATCGGGTTTAGGTGGCTAATGTAATGCTACTATCAGAGGTAAAATAAACCCGACCGGCAGCGTTATCCCGACTTTTTCAGTCGGATTAAGCAAAGGGCGGGGCTGTCGTAACCGAAGTGCCACAGGCATTGTTTTTCTAATTATCAAGAAAAATTCCGAGCCTTCAGTGCTTCTGTGGCAGAAAAATTATTTCTAAACTCAATGCCATGGTAACATCTGGCGTGGCGAGAAAGCTGTTTGAAACGCAGTCCCGAACTTTCGGAAAGGGAGATTTTTAACACCTTACTTAGATTTCTCGGCTGCGTTTTACTTCGCTCGAAATGACGGAATTGTTGTAACAAAAAAGCATCCCTTTCGGGATGCCTTTCTAAACTTAAAAAGAAAAAATATGGTTTTTATACCAATTCCATTAAAGCTTCTTTGCTAAAGCCTTTCAATTCTGCTGTACGGTTATATTTAATTTTTTCTACCCAGTTAGGATCTGCTAAAAGCGGACGGCCAACGGCTACTAAATCGAAGTCGCCACGGTCCATTCTGCGTACCAATTCGTCTAGTGAGCTAGGTTGTGAACTTTGACCAGCAAATGCACCAAAGAAATCGCCATCCAAACCAACCGAGCCCACCGAGATCGTAGCTTTTCCGGTTACTTTTTTAGCCCAGCCTGCAAAATTTAAGTCAGAGCCTTCAAATTCAGGTTCCCAGAAACGGCGTTGCGAACAGTGGAAAATATCAATTCCGGCATCGGCCAATGGCGTTAACCATTGTTCCATTTCCTGCTCATTTTTAGCCAGTTTAAAATCGTAGGCAGCAGGTTTAAATTGTGATAAGCGGATAATTAGAGCGAAATCTTCACCAACTCTTTTACGGACCTCTTTAATTACTTCAACGCCAAAATGGGTACGCTCAGCTAAGGTTTTACCACCATAAATATCGGTACGGTTATTTGTACCGTCCCAAAAAAACTGATCAATCAAATATTGGTGTGCGCCCATGTATTTCAACAGTATCGAAACCTAAAGCTTTGGCATCAGCAGCAGCCTGGCCAAAAGCAGCAATCGTATCTGCAATAGCAGCATCGGTCATCGGCACCCCATTTTCAAAACCCGGTTTGTTTAAGCCTGATGGACCTTCGAAAGGTGTGCTTGGTAACCAACCCGATGCGTGGTTATCCATAATGCCCTGGTGCCAGATTTGCGGTCCCATTTTACCGCCAGCCTGGTGCACGCTTTTAATCACATTCTCCCAGCCTGCCAAAGCCTCAGTACCGTAAAAGTGTGGGATATTTGGATCGGCCGAAGATGATGGGCGGTTAATTACGGTTCCTTCCGATAAAATTAAACCCACTTCACCAGCTGCTCTCTTTGCGTAATATGCTGCAACTTCTGGCGTCGGAACTCCGCCAGGAGAAAACGAACGCGTCATCGGCGCCATTACGATTCTATTTTTGATATTTAATGTTTTAAGGCTAAAAGGCCTGAATAAACTATCTGTGTTCATATGTTTCTAAATTATAATTCGGTATTGATGATTTCGCTTAATTTTTCTAAGCCTTCTTTATTGCGTTTGTAATAAGTCCATTGACCTACGCGAGTGGAACTGATTAAATCAGCGCGCTGTAAAATAGACAGGTATTCGGAAATGGTACTTTGTGATAAGCCACTTTTAAGTTGAATCTGCCCAACACAAACACCAACATTTTCAAAATCGGCATTTGGCTGTTCTGGAAAATGCAGCTCGGGCTCTTTTAGCCAGCCTAAAATCTGTAAACGTGTTTTGTTGGAAAGGGCTTTGAATATTTCTACTTGATCCATGGCACAAATGTATATCGACTTTTCCCGATATGCCAATTAAAAGAATAAAGTTTACAATTGTGTGTAGAACTGGGAGTCGCTAAAAACGAATTATAGTATGGCAGAAAGATTCTTCGCCTTGTTACCCATTTACAGATTACAATAGTTGCGTCGTCATCTCGATTGGAGTGCAACGGAATGGAGAGATCTTTGAAGCAAATTATTTAAATGAATTTAAAAGATTTCCACTGCGGTCGAAATGACGATACTCGCTACCATTTATGTCCATTTAAAGTCTCTGTTATTCATATTGATTTTTATAAAAAAAAACAATCCCCAAAATAATAAAGATATATAAAAGGAAAAAATGGCCAAAAAAGAACGGGGATAAATCATACCGACCTATCCCCGTCATCTAAATTAACGCTCTCATATATATAAACAACCAAAAAGGTGATTTATTATATATGATGTAAAATATTTTTTATTTTTTTGCTGCCGGCTTTTTTGCTGCTGCTTTTGCTTTCTTTTCAACTACTGGAGTTTCTTCAATCGCTTCAACTTTTTTCTTGGCTGGCGCTTTTGCTTTTTTAACTTCTGCTGCTGGTTCTTCAATTGCTTCTACTTTCTTTTTAGCAGGTGCTTTTGCTTTTTTTACCTCAGTAGGTACTTCTTTCGCTATAACTTCCTTCTTCTTAGCTGGGGCCTTCGCTTTTTTTACTTCAGTAACAGGGGCTTCAACAACAGGTTCTTCTTTAACCTCTACTGCTTTCGGAGCATGATCTTGTTGTAGATAGTTTGCCAGGATCTGTCGTAAATATACCTCTGGTTTAGGCATATTGATGATGGTTCCAGGTTCTTTATCCTGAGATTGTTTAATATAAGCTGATTTTATTTTGCCCCAATCTTTAGAGTAAAGTCTGATAAACATCTCTACAAATTGTTCGTCTGTATATTTTTTAGGCAACCTACCCAGCACTGCCTGAATTTTTTCTTCTTTTTTATGTAATACCGCCATCGATTTTATTTTGTACAAAGATAGCCGAATTTTATCATTATCGGTTTTTTGCTTTTTTTGGTAAATACGAATGGTATATGCGATTAAATTTGGTGGGCTAAAGAGGAGTACTCATTTCTGCCGCAACCGATTCGGTTCTTCTATTTTTAACCAACCGTTCGCGATGTTTTAGCCCCCAATCTCTTAATTCATCAATTACTCTTTCAAGCGATTCGCTGTAGGGGGTAAGTTCGTAAGTTACAGTAACCGGAGTGGTAGAAAATACTCTTCGGATTACAAATTCATTTAATTCCAGATCTTTAAGTTCTTTTGATAAAATTTTGGGCGTAATTTCTCCAAGCGATTTTTGGATTTCATTAAAACGCTGCGGTCCTTCCTGCAAAGAAATAATGAGTGGAAGCTTCCATTTACCATTTAACACATAGAGTGCGTCTTTTACCGCATTTAAACTTGAGATACAGGTTTCCTTATTACGGTGTTCTTTTCTTGGTACCATGCTACAAAGGTATAAGCTTTCATAAAGGATAGCACTATCCTTTTGGATACTAGTATCTTTTAGATAGTAAAACTACATAAGTTTGCACAAAAAAAATAATATGAAAACAAAAACAATCAAAATTATCTATTGGATATCCACTGCTTTAGTTTCGTTAATGATGACTTTCTCGGCCTATTCTTATCTTACCAACGAAACCATTAAACAGGCTTTTCATCACTTAGGCTTTCCTGATTATTTCAGGGTTGAATTAGCCGTTGCCAAAATTTTAGGCGCTGTTTTATTGCTGTTACCGATAAAAGGGCAATGGAAAGAATGGGCATACGCCGGTTTTGCATTTACATTTGTCTCGGCATTTATTGCACATACGGCTTCGGGCGATCCGATCAATAACCGTGTTGGTCCGGTTGTATTTTTAATTGTGTTATTGCTATCCTATTTTACCTATCACAAAACGAAGACCGAGTATGTTTAATGAAGCGCTGAGATTTTTATCAGTGCTTATAAAACGATTTAGCTGTGTTTGCAACAAATTAATTGATGAAATCAGATCTTTCGAGTTTTTATCTTAATTTAGGTTACTATGCGCACATTTACCAAATATTCCGGCCTGTTTTTAATTTTTCTCTTAGCTGTTTTGACTGCTTTTATTAATAAGCCTAAACCAAAAAAAGTGATTGATAAAAGACCTAATATCATTGTCATCCTGGCTGATGATCTCGGTTTTTCTGATATCGGCTGTTATGGTGGAGAAATTAAAACACCAAATATTGATTATCTGGCTAGCCAGGGTGTTCGCTTCAAAAGCTTTTATAATACCTCTCGCTGCTGTCCAACACGAGCTGCTTTATTAACCGGGCTTTACAACCACAATGCTGGTATAGGCGAAATGACTACCGATCGTGGCCTAGAAGGATATCGTGGAGCAATTACTAAAAATACAGTAACGCTGGCAGAAGTTTTAAAAGATGCAGGATACAGAACGGCAATGTCGGGTAAGTGGCATGTTTCGAACACCATAGAACAGCCTACACCGCAAGCGCAGTTAGATTGGCTGAACCATAAAACATCTTTTCCTTTGTTTTCTCCGATTGATCAATACCCAACCAGCAGAGGCTTTGAGAAATTCTTCGGAACACTCTGGGGGGTGGTCGATTTTTTTGATCCTTTTAGCCTGGTAAGTGGCACAACGCCGATTAAAGATGTACCTAAAAATTATTACCATACCGATGCCATTAATGATACTGCTGCAACTTACATTCGTGAATTTAGCAAAGGCGATAAACCCTTTTTCCTGTATGTAGCTGAAAATGCCCCGCATTGGCCATTACAGGCAAAACCAGAAGATATCGCGAAGTATAAAGATACCTATAAAGTGGGCTGGGATGCCATTCGTGAAGCGAGATACAAACGGATGGTGGCGATGGGTTTGATCGATCCTAAAACAGCCCCGCTTTCTCCACGACAATCAACTGTGAAATGGGAAGACAATCCCACAAAGGCTTTTGATGAAATGGCTATGGCCGTACATGCAGCAATGATTGACAGGATGGACCAGGGTATTGGCCGGATTATTAAAGCCTTAAAAGAAACTGATCAATTGGATAATACATTGATTGTCTTTTTGAGCGATAATGGCGCAAGTCCTGAAGATGCGATGCGTTATGGGCCAGGTTTCGACCGGCCAAGTGAAACACGGGCAGGTGAAAAAATTGTCTATCCCATTTATAAAAAGGTAATGCCGGGCCCACAAACCAGTTATACCTCAATCGGGCCAATTTGGGCAAATGTAGCCAATACGCCCTATCAACTGGCAAAAGCACAATCGTACGAAGGTGGTGTGCATACACCTATGATCGCTTTCTGGCCAAAAGGTATTGCCGCTAAAAAAGGCAGTTATACCGATCAGGTGGGGCATGTAATGGATTTTATGGCCACATTTGTTGAACTTGCCCATGCGAAGTATCCGGGCAGTTATAAAGGCAATACCATTAAACCCCTGCAGGGTTTAAGTTTAGTACCGGCTTTAAAAGGAAAAATATCAAACGGACACGAAATTTTGTTTAACGAACATTTTAACGCAGGTTTTGTACGCGCTGGCGATTGGAAAATGGTTAACCTATCCGGCGATTCAACACAACACCTCTATAATATCAAAAATGATCAGACAGAATTGAATGACGTTGCAGCACAGCATCCGGATAAGGTAAAAGAACTGAATGCTAAATGGCAGGCCTGGGCGAAGGAAAACCATGTGCTGCCTAAGCGGTAATTAAAGTTGATCATGATTGCCTGAAGGCTTTTTAGCTAACTGCCTGCACCGGAAATCTGGTCAGGCAAACATCAATGGCTATTTTTTCCAGCCTTTTTGCATTTTTTTGTAGGCCTTTTTACTTATTTTAGATTTTTTCTTCGATCTTGATTTCCCTTTTTTCCGCCGGGCATTGATGTTGTTGACCAACGAATTTTTAACGCCTAATTTATTTTTTTTCTTGCCTTTCTTTTTATCCTTTTTCTTTTTGCCTTTTTTCTTTTCTTTCGCCATCATGTTTATGATTATCTATTCAATCAACATCAAATTGTGAGAAAAGTTCTGATAAAGCAGTGTGAGCTTTTTAACAAAGTAAATTGAGCTTTTAAGCAAAACTTCTACTCGCCAATCCATCTACCTTTGATTTATAAAATATAGAAAAAATGAAAAAAGTTTGGTTTATAACCGGTAGCTCCCGCGGATTGGGACGTGACCTAACAGCACAAGTATTGGCAAAAGGCGACTTAGTTGCGGCAACAGCAAGAAATACAGCCGCTTTAAAAGATTTTGTAGAAGAATATCCGGATCAGATTTTTCCGCTCACTTTAGATGTTACCGATTACGATCAGGTACACCTGGCGGTAGAATCGGCTGTAGCCCATTTTGGTAAAATAGATGTTTTGGTTAACAATGCTGGTTTTGGTATTGTTGGTGCAGCCGAGGCTTTTACTGAAGAGCAGGTGCGCAGTCAGTTGGAAACAAATTTATATGCACCGATCGAAATTACAAGAGCTGTATTGCCATTTATGCGCAAGCAACGTTCCGGTAGAATCCTTCAAATCAGCTCGATAGGCGGGCGCGTAGGTAATGCCGGAGTAAGCATTTACCAGGCTGCAAAGTTTGGACTGAGCGGCTTTAGTGAAGCGCTGGCAAAAGAAGTAGTAGATTTAGGTATTTATGTAACCAGTGTAGAGCCTGGCGGTTTTCGTACCGATTGGGCTGGTGCCTCAATGTCATATGCACCTTCTGTTGAAGGGTATGAATCTACCGTAGAAAAACGCTCAGATTTTTTCCAAAGTGGTAACTTTGTACCGATGGGCGATCCGCAAAAAGCAGCGAAAGCCATGCTGGCACTGGTAGAAAACCCTGAACCGCCAATACACCTGGTATTTGGAAGTGAAGCTATTGGAATGTTAAAGCATGCAGATGCTGCGCGAACAGCAGAAATGGAGAAATGGATGGAGGTGAGTCTATCAACAGATCATGATGATGCTGAGAATTTTTTAGCGACTGATCTTGGTAAATCTTTTACCAAAAAATAATTTTGGTACATCATTCCCAGAGGTCAGTTTTAGAAAAAACAAAGGATTTGGGTGACAGGTAAGATAAATCGTGATCTCGACCACAGTGGAGAGATCTTTTAACATAGTCCAAAGATCTTTCCACTCCGCATTTGCTTCGGTCGGGATGACGCCAATTTTAGAATCTGTCATTGGTAACTCGATTGGGAAACTTAATAAGTAGCTAACTGTATGTGGCATTAAGATTCCCGTTTGCACGGGAATGACGACCTTTCGCCATAAATCCATAAATTTGATTAAGATGTCAAATCAAGAGAAACGTCCCAAGATCCTGTATTCCTGTTATGCCCGGAAAAGCAGCGAGGGTGAACAATTTATTCCCAATCATTCGCTGGGGTTGGTTATTGCCGGTACATCAGAAATTTTTATCGGAGGAGAGAAGTTCGTGTTTTCAGATGGAGATTTTCGTTTTTTCAGACGGAATCAATTAGCCCGGTATACCAAGTACCCACCAGCAGGCAGGGAGTTTAAATCCATTAGCATTAACATTGATCAGGATATTTTGCACAGCATCAGCAACGAATATGATCTGCACATGCAAAAAGCCAATCATGATCTTAAAGGTTTAGCACTCGAAGCAAACAGCCTGCTGAAGAATTATATCGATTCGATATGGCCGTATCTGGATGGAAATAATGGATCGAACCAGGCTTTGATCGATTTAAAAGTTAAAGAGGCGGTAATGATTTTATTGCAGACCAACCCGGTATTAAAAGATGTGCTTTTTGATTTTTCTGAACCTGGAAAAATTGATCTGGAAGCATATATGAATGCCAATTATAAGTTCAATGTAGATATTAATCGTTTTGCTTATTTAACAGGAAGAAGTTTGGCTACGTTTAAAAGAGATTTTGAGAAGATTTTTAACCTTTCGCCTAACCGCTGGTTGCAGAAAAAACGGTTGAATGATGCCTATTATCTCTTAACGGAAAAAGGCTGGAAATCTTCCGATGTGTATCTGGAAGTTGGTTTTAAAGATCTGTCACATTTCTCTTTTGCCTTTAAAAAAGCTTATGGCATGGCACCATCAAGGGTAGGGGTTTAATTTGTGCTGCTTTCAAAATATAAAAGAGGTTGTATCATAAAGGTGATTTTACCTCAGATGCTGTCATGTTTAGCTTGTCGAAACACCTTATGGAGTAATTTAAAAGGTCCTTCGACAAGCTCAGGATGACAAATCTATATTTATGATACAACCTCTTTAAAATTTTAACCTCGTTATTAAACCTTTTTTGGAGGAAGATCGAAAGCTATTGCCTCATGTTCAAAATGGCCGTTATGTGAACCATCGCAAAAAGGCTTGTTTTTTGATAAACCACAACGGCAGATCGAAAGTACTTCTCTGCCCTGTAAGCCATAAGTGTTTCCGTTTCTATCTACAATTTCGAAATCGCCCTCAATTTTAACTGAGCCGTTATTGTTAATGGTAAGTTTTGTTTTAGACATGTATGTGTTAGTTTAGCGCAAAACTAAAGCATTGAAGTGGTAATTTTTAAACGGTTTTCTATTTAGAAACATTCTCTTCTTGGCCTAAGCCTCTTTTTTAATGACGTAGGCAATCATATCCGTCCTGATCTTGAAACCCAATTTATGGTAAAGTTTGATGGCCCCTTCATTATCATTTCTAACATGTAAAAACGGTATTTCCGAACGGAGCAATATGCGTTTAATCTGTTCCTGTAAAATTTTAAAGGCATAACCTTTGCCTAAGTGATCAGGATGCGTACAAACCGCACTTACTTCACGGTAAGGGCTGGGATGAAATCGGTGGCCAGCCATAGCTGCCAATTTCCCATCAACAAATATGCCTGTATAATTACTAAGCTCGATGGTTTTGGCCAGAAATGGTCCTGGTTTAGTTAGTTCTACTAAGTCGATCATTTCTGTAACATGCTCCAGGTCAAGGTCTGTTATTCCCGTTGCATCTGCTGTTGGCGCTTCTTTGCCGCGGAAAATAAATTGAAACATATCGATATGGGTTAGCAATTTCCATTCCTTAGGTATTTCGACCGGTGTTTTTGAGAAAAACACGAAAAGGCTATTCGCAGGGCTGATTTGATAAAGGGTGTTTAAATTCTCCTGCGAATTGTCTTTTAAACCGGCAAATGCGGTGATATCTTCAGTATAATATTTTACCTCATCAAGGCCTTTTGCAATATGGCCATGTCCGGATGTTAAGGCATAATAAATTGGATTATCCAATACGTGTTCCATCCGGCAAAGATATTAAATGCTAAATCAGACAAGGGTAAATTTTAAGTGGATTAACCCAATACCCTCATAACCATAACTATTTATTTAAAAAAGTTTCCACCAGATGTGCCGTAATCTCAATCGTTTTGTTGCTTACATCCGGATTAAGGTTTTCGCCGATCATAGCGCCATGCACACCTGGCAAAATAACCAGCTGCGCATTTGCAATCAATCTCGACATTTTAACCACATGTTCAGGTTTGATTACATCCCGATCGGCCACCATTAAAAGCGTGTCTGAGGTAATTCCCCTCAAATCATCATCACTCAGGTCGGTAAAATCAAGCATACGCTGTTTGTCTTTTTCGAACATCGTCTGTAGTGCATTTTGATCAGGATTTACGGCTAAAAAAGCTGTTTTAAGCGGCTCGGGCATGTGGTCGATGGTGGCATCGGCGAAGCCATTATAAAAGCCTTCAATTAAACCCTCACGCTGGTAATTGGCCGAAATGACAATGATTTTATTTACCACAGCGGGATGGTGTGCGGCGAGGTGCAAAGTTGTTGTTCCTCCATTACTAAAGCCCAGGAAATTGGCTTTTGTTATTTTTAACTGATTTAATAAAGTACGCACATCCTTTGCATCCTGCTCAAAAGATTCTGCCTCGTCACGGTCGCTGGTACGACCGTGGGCTTGAAGCTCAAGAGCTATAACCCGACCAGATTTTGCCAAAAACGGAATAAGTCTGCCGAATGAAGATTGAATAGTAGAACCACCACCATGGATTAGTACAAGTGGGATTTCTCCCTCACCGTAAATTTCATAATACATGTTAATGCCATTTACCTTTTCATGTCCTGCTTTTTTATAGGCTTCCATCAGTTTGATTTAAATTTCTGCTATACAAATCTAAATAAGCTATCTGAAAATCAGATGCCAATAACAGACAAATTTAGGGGTGTTTGAGCCATTCGGAATATTACTTTTTAAGCTTTTTTACTTTTTTGGTGTACGCTCCTAAAAACTGATCAATGCCTGTTGCCGCATATCCCAATAACCTGGAGTTTTCGCCCAACTCCGAAGAAACTATCGTTGTTTTTTCTCTAATTTGGGTCATACAATAAGTATTTATTGCTTGTTGCATGGGTAAGGTGATGTATTGCTTGGCCCCGGCAATTTTGCCGCTTAAAATAATCAGTTCCGGATTAAATAATTGGATAAGAACGGCTATTCCTTTACCCATGTGTGTGCCGACATTGGAGAGCAGCTGAATGGCGTATTGATCACCTTTATTGGCTGCTTTAATGATCAATGCGGGTTCGATTCTTTCCAGTTCTTCGTTTGAAAGATTACTGAGCATCGAGTTTTTTCCTGATAAGATACCTTCTCTGGCCATTTCTGATAAGGCGTTTCCCGATGCAATAGTTTCGAGGCAGCCGTGTTTTCCGCAGTAACAAAGTGCACCATTTTCAACAAAAGGCATGTGACCCAATTCTCCTGAAAAGCCACAGGTGCCCTGCCTTAGCTTACCATCCATTATAATGCCTAAACCCACGCCCCAATCCATTAACAATACCAGTACGTTTTTTTTGCCCTTGGCCATTCCGTGGGTAAACTCTGCCATTGATGAGCCATTCACATCATTTTGGATCACTACAGGCATATTTAGCATTTTTTCAAATGCGGCCGTTAAAGGAATATTTTCACCATCGCTTAAGAAATAACTGTAATTTTCTCCCTTTTCAGCATCAATTAAGCCTGGCATACCAACACTACAGCCAATAAACTGCTTACGCTGAATGCCTGCCGATTTTAAGATATCCTGAAGGTGAGTGTCTAAAATATTGAAAAAATCGGTCCTGCTTTTTGAAATGGGGACCAAAACAGTTTTAACATCGAGCACAAAATTATAGTTGTTATCAATAATGGCTATTTTAGTGTGAAATAATTCAATATCAATACAAAGAATCAGAATCTTTTTATCCTTTAAACGATAAAGATCCGGTTTTCGCCCGCCTATAGATACACCATAGCCTTTCTTTTCTACCCAGTCCTTACCAATCAAGCTAATCAGAAGCTTCAGAATACTTGGCGTACTCATTTCCATGATTTCGCATAAAGTAGAAACTGAAGAAGCGCCTAAATTGAAAAGGTGTTTGATGAGCTTGTGTTTTTGAATCGATTGCTTATCCTTGGTATCTGGTATTAGGTTATTTAATAGATTAAGATTCATACCGTTAATTGTACTATTTTGATAAATATAGATAACTTCTATTAAAAATTTAGTAAAGTTTTTTTAATACGTAAAGAAATCAACGATGTTTTGTCTTTACAAGAATTTCTTATTAACATTAACTTGTAATTTTAATCTAACCAAATCGATAAACCATACGTTCCGGCACCCCAATGCTTTTGGAACCAAACTATCGTATAAGTTTTTTTACAACACCGATAAACAAATGAAAACTAAAGAAGAACCACAAAAAGAACAGAACCCCAGACGCGATTTTATCAAAAAAACTGCAATTGGCCTGGCCGCATTTACTATTGTGCCCAGGTATGTATTGGGCGGGCAAGGATATCTTGCACCAAGTGATAAATTAACTAAAGCCGTAATCGGTGTTGGGGGGATGGGCAGAGGCCATTTTGGCTACGAGGGTACCCAGGTAGTAGCCATATGTGATGTGGATCAGAACCACCTGAAACAAGCTGCGGCAATGTTAGATAAAGGTGTAAAAACATTTAGTGATTATAGAGAACTTATACAATTACCTGAAGTAGATATTGTACACATTGCCACCCCGCCACACTGGCATGGTATCATGGCTGTAGATGCCGCGAATGCAGGAAAAGATATTTGGTGCGAAAAACCAATGACCCACACCATAGGCGAAGGAAAACGAGTGGTAGAGGCGGTAAAGCAACATGGTAGAATGTTCAGACTCAATACCTGGTTTAGGTTTAAAGATACTTTTTACGGGATGGGAACAACTGTAAAACCGATTAAAAAATTGGTAGATAGCGGCATGCTGGGTTGGCCATTAAAAGTAACCGTAAGTAAACATACCGGCTACGACTGGAAATTTTACTGGGTGGGCAAAGATCACTTAGAACCACAGCCTGTACCACCAGAATTAGATTACAATGCATGGTTAGGCCCTGCACCATACAAACCTTATAATGCACACCGTGTACACCAAACTTTTAGGGGTTATTGGGATTATGATGGTGGCGGATTAAGTGATATGGGACAACACTATATCGACCCGATACAGTATTTCCTTGGTAAGGATGATACCAACCCCATTTCGGTAGAGGTTGATGCACCACAACAACATACCGATGCTGTAGGCATTTGGCGCAGGATTACTTATACCTATGCCGATGGCTGCCAAATTATTTTGGATGGTGAAGGAAAAGATACCAATGTACCTTATATAGAAGGTCCAAAAGGTAAATTGTACCCAGGGTTTAAATCTGATATTCCTGATCTGGAGCGTAAACTGTCACAATTCCCTGATCCCGATCCGGAGATTGTAGAATTTTCAGAATCGGTAAGAACACGGAAAAAATTCGCTTTAAATGAAGAGAACGGACACCGTTCGTGCAACATTGTAAATATTGGTTTGGCTGCCTTAAGATTGGGAAGATCGTTGAAATTCGACCCGGTTAAGCAAGAATTCGTAGATGATGAGGCTGCTAACAGATTAATTAATCCCGTAATGCGTGCACCATATTCTATTTAAAACATCCCAAAAACAATCATCATGAATAAAAAAATATTATTGGTGTGGTTAGCGATTGTAATGCTTACAAATGCATTATTTACGGTAACGGCGCTAGCCCAGGATAAAAAAGACGAGAGAACTACCACCACACGTATTGCCGATTTATTGGCACAATTACCAGCAAGAGATGCAGCGCAGCTAGAACGTAACATGAAAGAAGTTGCCGATTTAGGCGAAGAAGGATACGTAACCTTAATCAGTGGTTTAACGGCTTCTGCAAAAGGAAATAACGCCCTTATTGAGTATGCAGTAGGTGGTTTTACTGCCTATGCGACCAAAACCGGCCAACAGAACTTAAGGAATATGGCTGTCAGTGCCTATTGCAAATCATTGGCTAAACTATCGGATAAACAGAATAAAGCATTTATCATCAGTCAGTTCGATTTAGTAGGAAATGATGCTGCAGTATCTTGTTTAACAGAATACCTTACTGACGAACAATTGGCTGACGAAGCATCGAGAGCACTGGCTAAAATTGGCACCACCTCTGCTACAAATGCATTGCTTAGTGGCTTGAGTAAAGCAAACGGCAAAGCAAAAATTGCCATTGTAGAAGTATTGGGGCATACTCAAGCTAAGGCGGCAGCCGCTGCTATAGCGCCATTGGCTACCGGAACAGACAAAGCATTAACCAAGGTAAGTTTGTATGCCCTGGCGAATATTGGCGATGCATCTGCTAAAGAAATTTTAATAAAAGCTGCTGAACAAGCGGGTTATAAATACGACCAAACCAATGCGGTTGCAGCTTTATTGGTGTATGCACAAAAAACCGTAGCAATCGATAAAACCGGAGTAGAAACCATAGCGAAAACAATTTTAGAAAAAGCAACAGCTGATGATCAGGTAAACGAACGTATTGCGGCCTTAAAATTACTTTCAGCAACCCAAAGCGATCAACAGGCCTTGTTAGCTGCAATGACCGATAAACAGTTCGAATTCCGTGCAGCTGCGGTTAAGTTTGCGGCTGATGGGGTAAATGATGCCAATAGCGCAGCCTGGGTAAGCCAGTTAAAAAAGCTTGATGCCCAAACCCAGGTTTCTATTTTAGATATGCTGGGGAATAGCAAAGCAAAATCTGCATTGCCAGCCGTACTCAAATTAATCAAAAGCGACGATCAGCAGGTAAAACGGGCTGCAATTAATACAGCTGTTAAACTCGGACAGGAAGAAGTTATAGACGATTTGTTGAAGTTAATGGGCAAAGGAGATACAGCAGATATTGCGGACATCTCTAGTGGCATTTTAAGAATAAAAGGTGAAAGTGTAGCCGCCAAAGTTGGTGCTTATATACCAAAAGCTAAACCAGAAGTACAGGTTGCCTTGATTAATATTCTAGCCGCCCGCGCAGCAACAAGCCAAATGGAAGTTATTTATACTGCACTAAACAGTCAAAAGCCTGAAGTGAGAAAAGCAGCATTCCTTTCCTTACAATATGTTGCTGTAGCAGAAAATAAAGCGCAATTGTTCGACCTTTTAAATAAAACCACATATCCTGGCGAACTTACTGCCATACAAGATGCCATTATTGCTTCGGTAAAAGGAACAGCAGATAAAGCGGCACAAACCAATGCTATCCTTCAGCAAATGGCTAATACACCGGCCGATAAGAAATTGCTGTTTTATAAGGTGCTGGGCAGTTTAGGTGGTCAGCAATCGTTAAAATCAGTGTCAGAAGCGTATGCCACAGGCGACGATGTGACCAAGAAAGCGGCAATTGAAGCGCTCTCCTCATGGTCGGATGCAGGTTCAACCGATGCATTGATCGGTATTGCCCGTACAACTACCAATCCAGACTTTCTGAACCAGGCCATTGTGGGATACTTAACTTTAGTAAGAAACACAAAGTATCCTGCCGAGCAGCGTTTATTACTCTTGCGCAATGCGATGGCAGTGGCCAAAACCCCGGCACAACAACAGCAGATCCTTAAAGATACCGAACAGGCCAAATGTTTTAATGCGATAGTATTTGCCGGTCAGTATTTAGATAATACAACTTTGCAACAAGCTGCGGCAAACGCGGTGATGAATATTACCATGGCCGGAACTTACAATGGCGACATTGTAAAAGGCTTGTTAAATAAAACCATTTCGGTAATTACAGGAGGCGACGCCGGCTATCAGAAAGAGGGGATGCGTAAGTATATTTCTGAAATGAAAGCAGGAGAGGGCTACGTACAAGTGTTTAACGGCAAAGATTTATCTGGTTGGAAAGGGCTTGTAGCCGATCCGATCAAAAGATCAAAAATGGATGAAAAAACCCTAGCCGAAGCACAGGCAAAAGCTGATGCCGAAGCGAAGGAAAGCTGGAAAGTGATTAATGGCGAACTACAGTTTCAAAGTCATGGTAATAACCTTGCTACCGTTAAAAAATATGGCGATTTTGAAATGTTGGTAGACTGGAAAATTATCGACGATAAAAAAGGAGAAGGCGATGCAGGTATTTACTTACGCGGTACACCGCAGGTACAGATCTGGGATCTTTCCCGCACAAAAGTTGGTGCTCAGGTAGGTTCCGGTGGTTTATACAACAATCAAACCAACGAAAGTAAGCCGCTTAAAGTAGCCGATAATAAGTTAGATGAGTGGAATACATTCAGAATCTTAATGAAAGGCGACCGTGTTACCGTTTATCTGAACGGACAATTGGTTACTGATAATGTAATCTTAGAAAATTATTGGGACAGAAGCCTGCCGATTTTCGCAGAAGAACAGATCGAACTACAGGCACATGGATCGCCAGTGGCCTACCGCGATATCTACATCAAAGAAATTCCCCGTCCAAAACCTTTTGAGCTGAGTGCACAAGAGAAAAAAGAAGGATACAAAATATTGTTCGATGGAACCAATATGCATAGCTGGACGGGTAATACCACCGATTACGTAATTGAAGATGGAAACATCGCCATCCGGCCAAAACCAGGTAAAGGATCAGGCGGTAACTTATTCACTAAAGAAGAATTCAGCGATTTTATTTACCGTTTCGAATTTCAGTTAACCCCTGGTGCAAACAATGGTTTAGGTATCAGAGCCCCGCTAGAAGGAGACGCAGCTTATGCCGGAATGGAATTACAGATACTGGACAATGACGCCCCAATTTATAAAGATCTGAAAGTGTACCAGTACCATGGTTCGGTTTACGGTACTATCCCTGCCAAAAGAGGATTTTTGAAACCTACCGGCGAGTGGAACTACGAAGAGGTAATTGCAAAAGGATCTAAAATTAAAGTGATTTTAAATGGCACCGTCATTTTAGATGGCGATATCGAACCATTTAAGAAAAATGGAACACCAGATCATCAAGAACACCCAGGTTTATTACGCGAAAGCGGACATATCGGCTTCCTGGGTCATGGTTCTCCTGTACAGTTCCGTAACATCAGGATTAAAGACGTAAGCAAGAAAGCGTCAGCTCAAAAAGAAACAGATGCAAAAGCTGCTGGTAAAAAGAAATAAGTTAAATTTAGCATGATAACAAGTTAATGATGATAGAAGATAAGGCAAATTCGAAAACCGGAAATTCGAGAAGAAACTTTATTAAAACCACGGCACTTGCCGCGGCAGGATTTATGATCGTACCCCGCCATGTATTGGGTGGGCCAGGTTTTCTGGCGCCAAGCGATCGTTTACAATTGGCTGGAATAGGTGCCGGTGGAAAAGGAGAAAGCGATATTGCCAGTATTGTTAGGGGAGGTAAAACTGATGTGGCATTTTTATGCGATGTAGACGATAGAAGGGCGGCAAATTCTTTAAAAAACTTTCCAAAGGCAAAATATTATAAAGACTACCGTGAGTTATTGGATAAAGAAGGGAAAAATATTGACGCCGTAACGGTATCAACACCTGATCATACCCACGCGCAAATTGCCATGGCCGCCATGCAATTGGGCAAACACGTATATGTGCAAAAACCTTTAACACACGATATTTACGAAGCCAGGATGTTAACTGAGGCTGCAAACCGCTATAAAGTGGTTACACAGATGGGTAATCAAGGCGCTTCTGGCGATGGCGTAAGAAGACTTCAGGAATGGTACGATGCAGGCAGGATAGGTAAAGTCCATACCGTTTACTGTTGGACCAACCGACCAGTATGGCCACAGGGAATTTCGTGGCCAACCGGAACAGCCGAAATACCGAAAGAACTCGATTGGGATTTATGGTTAGGTAGTGCTCCATACAAAGAATATGTAAATAAACTAGTTCCCTTTAACTGGAGGGGATGGTGGGATTATGGAACTGGTGCCATTGGCGATATGGGTTGCCACTTAGTAGAACCTCCTTTTAGGGTATTAGGCTTAGATACGCCTATTAGTGTAGAATGCAGTGTAGGCAGCGTGTATGTAGATGAATTTAAGCGCGCCTATTTACCAGAAAGTTGTCCGCCATCAAGTCACGTCATTTTAACTTTTGCCAAAACGCCAAAAACCAGGCACGAGGTTCAGGTGCATTGGATGGATGGAGGCATTAAGCCAGAGCGTCCGGAAGAATTGGGACCTAATGAAAGTTTTGGTGATAATGGTGTGCTTTTTATTGGCACAAGAGGTAAGATGATCTGTGAAACTTATGGTAAAAACCCTAGGTTATTGCCTTTATCGCGCAACGAATCGGATAAAACCAAAATCACCATTCCACGTATCGCAAATCAGGAAGAAGGCCATTATACTCAATTTGCCGAAGCTGCCATTGCCGGTTATGGGAAAATGCAACTCAGCTCTCCATTTGAAATCGCCGGACCGCTTACTGAAACTTTATTGATTGCCAACCTGGCCATTAGAGGAACAGATGTACAGCGCAAAGATGCAGCAGGTAAGATCAGTTATCCAGGCAGAGATATCAAAATGCTTTGGGATAAAGTAAACATGAAGGTGACCAATTTTGATGAAGTAAACCAATTTGTGAAACGCGAATACCGCAAAGGCTGGACTTTGGGCGTTTAATAATTAAGGTAGGAGGTTGAAATTATATCAAAATGAGTGAAAAGGTTTTTTGGAAAGCAACCTACTATTTTCATTTTATTGTTAGTCCTGTGTTGTGCTGTAGCTCCGTGAAAAACGGAGGCTGCCGCTTCACCCAGGTTTAAAAACTTTTGGTGGTTCTTCTATTAACGTGAGTTCTGGGGTTTAATTTCGTCATTGCGAACTGAAGAAAGGCTTTGCGTTGGAGTGAAGCAATCTTTTTTGATAATAAGCACATGATAGATTGCTTCGGCTCGCTCATATCCAGCCTCGCAATGACGGAATATTTCGCAACAATTTGATATCAGATATAAACACCCAAAACTTACGTTCTATTAACGTTATTGTTTTTAACCTTAGAACATTACAACTTTAATAAATGACAGAAAATAAGAATTTAAAGGTACTGGTAGTAGGCTGTGGTAATATGGGTGCTTCTCATGCCACAGCTTATCACACCTTAGCCGGTTTTGAAATATGCGGATTGGTTTCGACCGGTAAAAGCAAAGAAAAACTTAATGAAATATTGGGTGGGCAATATGACTTATATACTGATTTTTACCAGGCACTTGAAATAACTAAACCTGATGCCGTTTGTATCTCTACCTATCCCGATACACACGAAGCTTACGCTATAAAATCTTTCGAAAGTTGCTGCCATGTGTTTATTGAAAAGCCATTGGCCGATAGTGTAGCAGGTGCAATAAAAGTAGCCGAAGCAGCAAAAAAGGCAAATAAAAAATTGTTGGTGGGTTATATCCTCCGCTATCATCCCTCATGGGAAAAATTTACGGCACTGGCTCAGGAAATGGGAAAACCTTTGGTGATGCGCATGAACCTGAATCAACAGAGCCATGGTCCTAAATGGACGGTGCATCGCAACCTGATGAAAAGTTTAAGCCCTATTGTAGACTGTGCCGTACATTACATCGATATTATGTGCCAAATGACACGGTCGAAACCTGTACAGGTGAGTGCCATTGGTGCCCGGCTTACTGACGATATCCCGGAGTGGAATTACAATTATGGGCAGCTGCAGATCCGTTTCGAAGATGGTTCTATCGGGTGGTACGAAGCTGGCTGGGGGCCGATGGTAAGCGATAATGCTTTTTTTATTAAAGATGTTTTTGGTCCGAAGGGATCAGTATCCATTATGGCTAAAAAAACAGGGGCCGCTGGAAACTCTGATAATATTGATGCGCATACCAAAACCGAATCGATTAAAATACATCATGCCGATTTAGATGCTAATGATGAATTCAGTAAAGCCGATGAGTGGGTAGACCTTACCGACGAACCCGATCATCAGGAACTATGTAACCGTGAACAAAGGTATTTCTTAAAAGCCATTACAGAAGATATAGATTTAACCAATGCTACCGATGATGCTGTAAACAGCTTGAGGATTGCTTTTGCCTGCGATGAATCAGTGAAAACTGGTGGAATGATCCGGTTGGATTAAAATTCTTTCGTCATTTCAGCTTCTGCGATCGTTCTGAGCCTGTATCATAAATATCGAATTGTCATCCTGAGCTTGTCGAAGGACCTGCTTTAAATGTCTTACAAGGCGTTTCGACAGGCTCAACGTGACAAATTTGAAGTGAATTACAAATATGATACAGCCTCATCTATCTAGCTCGCGAATTCAGAAATAGGAATGTATTATGAAGAAGCTTCGTTAGTCTGTAACGAATACCTAACCTAATTGGTTAAGAGTTTCAAAAGATAATCTCCGGGGTTTTCCATATTTTCCTTTTGAATTCCCTCAGCTTTATGCATATTAAACGCTCTAAATGAGTGGCGTTTTTCTTGCTTATTTTTAATCTGAATTGCTTTGATTCAGATTTGTTTTTTTTATATCATTACAAAATGAAATTTAAACTATTAATTCTCTCAATTCTTGTTTCTTCGTCTATTCAGGCACAAACAAATTTGAACCCAGGCTGGGAATATTTTTTTAAAAACAACCGAACAGCGGCACGTGATTTTTTTACCAAGGCGGCACTTAAACCAGCATTTTCAGACGAAGCAAATGTTGCGCTGTCTATGATGACAGAAATGGATCGGCCAGCCCAAGAAGGTTTTAACTACTTAAATAAATTATCCAATACTTCTAAAAACCCTCAACCTTACCTTGTTGCGCTTTGGAGCGATTTGCCCAATAATGCTTCGAAGATAAAAACGGCCGACCAATTGGAGTTTTATAAAAAACTGGCTTTAAGAAAAGATGTTGACGGCACTATTAATGCATTGGCCTACGCATCGTTAGGTTCGCACTTCGAAGAAAAAAAACAATACACCGAAGCTGATCAATATTTTAATAAGATTGGCGAAATCGAAAATTGGTTAATCACAGGAGAGTATGAAAATATCTCCACCAGCGGTTTCGATAAACAGTACGATGATGTTTTAGCCCATCCGGAACTTAATTATGTTTTTACGGGTAAAAAGAACCGAAAATTTAGCTGGAGAACGGTGCCTTATGTACGGCACGATAAATGGTTCGATTTTACTTATTATAATACTTACGAAAATGCATTGCAGTTTGCCCAAACATTTGTTAATGCGCCTGCAAGTACAACAGCGCAATTAAGAATCGGCGTATCCGGATCGGTAAAGGTTTGGGTAAACGATCAGCTTTTAATCAGCGAATCTGAAGAAAGAAACAACGACCTTGATGCATACATTGTGCCAGTTAAGTTGAATCAAGGCTACAACCGCGTTTTGGTTCAGATAGGAGAGAGTTATGCAGGTAGATCGAATTTCATGTTGAGGTTAACAGATGCCAACGGAACACCAATAAACAACCTTTCTGCAACGAGTACACCACAGGCATATTTAAAAGAAACAAACCCGGCTCCAACTCAGCTAAAACCTGTTGGCTTTAAATATTTCGAAGATGCCTTGAAAGCAAAACCGCAGAGCTATTTAAATCAGTTAATGATGGCTAAGCTTTATTTGCGTTTAGGAAATGTATTCGATGCAAGGTTAATCCTGGAGAAACTTAAAAAGCGTTTTCCTGAAAGCACCTATCTCAACCTGATGATGATAGAACTGTTTGTTAAAGCCGATAATAGAACCGGTATTGAAACCCTTAGAGAAGAAATTAAAACACACGATCCGGAGTGTTCGCTAGCCCTGGAGCTCGTGTATACAGAGCATTTTCAACAGAATGATTACGTGCGCGCAAAGGAAGTTATTGCTAAACTGGAAAAAATTTATGGCGAGGATGAGGCGGTGCTAATGAAAAAGCTAAATATACTCGGCCAGGAGAAAAAACAACCTGAAATTATAGCGTTGGTAGAGAAAATTTACCCTCAATATTTAAATTCGGTAGATATTGTTAACTTAAAATATCTTATTGAAGTACAAATTAGAAAGAACCCTAAGGCGATTGATATTTTGCAGAAATACATTGATGAGAATAACGATTATAAGGCCGCTAAGTATGTGGCAAAGCTACATTTGGATAAAGGAGAAACCGATGCAGGTATTGATATTTACAAAAAAGAATTAGCAAACGATCCGATCGGATTTTCTATCTATACCGACCTTGCAGGTATTTATTATCAGTTGCAACAATACGATGAGGCAGAAAAATTATATTCAAAAGTACTCGAGATCGATCCTAATAATGCATTTGTATATTCTCAGTTGGGTACGCTATACAATGCAAATAAACAGAAAGAGAAAAGTGTTAAGGCATACGAAAAGAGTTTACAAATCGACCCGAATAATTACACGGTTATCCAGCTTTTAAGGACGCTTCAGGACAAAAAAGCGGTATTCGATTATTTCGAAAAACCCGATGTCAAAGCCATGGTGAGCAAAGCGCCATCTAAAACCGAATATCCCGATGGGCAGGTTGTGGTTTTAAATAATGAAGTGCAGAAAGTGGTGTATGAAAACGGTGGATCAGAAGAGAAACACTTTTTTACTGCAAAAATACTAACCCAAAAGGGCCTTGAAAGCATGAAGGAATATGCTATTTCATATAACAACGATCAGAATTATGCTGTAGAAATAGCTGAGGTAATAAAAGCAAATGGAACAAAAGTACCTGCCGAAACCAATAACAATGAGCTGGTATTTACAAACCTTGAAATTGGTGATGTGATTAATATGCGCTATAAAATCGAAAATTTCCATGTTGGGGCTATGTCTACCCACTTCTGGGACTCTTTCTATTTTAGTGATGGTTTGGATAATCTCAATATTAAATATTCACTGTTAATTCACCGCGATAAAGCCTTTAAATACGTCTTCTCACAACAGGACATTGCGCCAGTCAAAACGGCTAAGGATGAATTTGATCTGTATGTATGGGAAAAGAATAAACAGGAGGCCTTGAGGTATGAGGATAAAATGCCTCCAATGGATGATGTAACCAATATGCTTTATTTATCATCTATTCCCGACTGGAAATTTATTGCCGATTGGTATGACAATATCGCATCGGCTAAAGCACGGAGCAGTTATGAAATAAAAACAGTTGTAAACGATTTGTTTGCAGGTAAAAGTAATTTGGATGATTTAACCAAAATCAAGATGATTTATAATTACATCATTACCAACATTGCATACAGCTCCGTATCGTTCAGGCAAAGTGGTATTATTCCTCAAAACCCATCAACAGTTATTAATACAAGAATTGGCGATTGTAAGGATGTATCTACACTTTTTGTGAGTATGTGCAAAGAAGCTGGCATTACAGCAACACTAGCTTTGGCAAACACCAGAGACCGTGGGCAGAATACATTATTGTTACCCAGTATAGAATTTAATCACTGCATTGCCAAATCTACAATAGGAGGGAAAGATTACTGGGTAGAACTTACTTCTGGAACATTGCCTTTTAATACTTTCAGCAATACTTTCCTGGGGTCCAATGTTCTCGAAATTAATAAAACAAGCACAGCGCTAACCAAGTTTAACCCCGGCATAAGAGGAAGAAATATGATGGGCTACAAAACCGAGGTTAAATTGGAAAATGCTGATATGATGGTTAAGGAAACGAATTGGAATACCGGATCAATGTCTAGCTATATCAGGAGTGTTTTTAACGATTTGAGCAGTGCAGATCAAATCAAGAAAATGAAAGAAGATCTAACGGGTATCTATCCGGAAAACGAGATTTATAACCTTAGTTTTACGAACCTCAATACCTCAAAATCTACCTCCGATACTGTAGGAACAGCCTGTTCATATAAATTGCTTAACGTGAGCAAAAGTGTAGCGGGCATGTCGATATTTTCTATTCCATGGTCAAATAAATCATATGCAACAGCCTTACAGGTGGTTTCGCCGAGGAAATTTGGTATCGATCTTACGCAGTTATTTGGTGTTGATGAGTCTAATCAGGAATTATCATTAGAACTTCCAACCGGAAGAGCTATGGTTCAGCCTTTTAAAGCCGTTCAACTGAGTAATGATTTTGTTGATTTCAAACTAGAAAGCGTACAACAGGGTAATAAACTCGTTTTAAAACGGAGTTTTGCATTAAAGAAAGATTATGTTCCTTTAGATAAGATCGATCAGTTTAAGGCTTTTTATAAAGAAATGGCAGAAGCCGATGATCAGCAACTGGCCATGAAATAAGAACAACTTAGAGAGATTGTATCATAAACGCAATTTATCCTTCGGTTTTTGTCATGTTGAGCTTCCCGAAGAATCGGGATAAGTAGTCGAAACACATAAAAGCATATTAACTAATTCCCTAAGAAAGGGTCGTCATTGCGAGGAGGAACGACGAAGCAATCTTTCCTGCTAGTAATCCTGCCATAAAGATTGCTTCGCCGGCTGAAAAAGCCTTCTCGCAATGACGATAATCTGAGGAGATTTATCTCCTTAAAATCCCTGTTATTTATATATTGATTTTTATACAATAAATTAACGCTCAGGATGACAAATCTATTATGATAAACCCTTTAAGTTATATAGAAAGTTGCCAAAAATTAGCTACATCTCCATAGCAAATTCGTGCTTACCACGGACTAATGCCAGTCTCTGGGGCATTATCGTCACTAAAAAATTGTCCTGTTGGTCCATCTGGGCCTAACGTAGCTGCTTTAACTATTCTTGCTGCTGCATCTGGCACTGTCCCAGGACCTGAGTGATGGTTAAAGTCCGTTGCTGTATAACCCGGGTCGACTGCATTTACCTTAAATGGAGTACCTTGTAAGTTGTTGGCCAATACAATAGTATAGGCATTAAGGGCGGCTTTCGAAGAAACGTAATCCACCGGTTTTACACTATAGTATTTCCACGTAGGATCGTTATGTAAGGCAAGTGAACCTAAACCTGATGTAACATTAACGATTCTTGGTTCTGATGATTGTTTCAACAGGTTTATAAAAGTTTGTGTTACTGCAATTACACCAAAAAAGTTGGTTTCAAATACTTGTTTAAATACACTAATGTCGGTTTCCAGTGCATTTTGCATGGCACCACTAATACCTGCGTTGTTAATCAACACATCGAGGGCTGTAATTTTCTGACCAAGCAATTCTCCTGCAGCTTTAATTGATTCAACGTTATCTACATCAATTTCAATCGGTTCTACCTCGGTTAAACCCTCTGATTTTAGTTGATTTATGGCTTGTTCACCTTTTTGGATATCCCTGCAGCCTAGAAATACGTAATATCCTTGCTGTAATAATTGTCTGGCTGTTTCAAAGCCAATGCTTTTGTTTGCTCCTGTAATCAGTACTGTTTTCATATTTTTCATAGTACAAATGTATAATGGGTGCACGATCTGGCTAGCACACATCCAACGGTATTAATGGTACATTTCGCGGATATTGGCCCTGTACACTGCGGGCGTTACACCAGTTTCGCGTTTAAAAAAGCGGTTAAAATAAGAGGTGTCAGAAAAACCTAAGTCAAAGGCAATTTCTTTTAAAGAATGCCCGGTGTGAAAGAGCAACCGTTGCGCCTCCAGCACCAATCGCTCATGGATATGTTTAATGGCCGGTTTGCCACTTTGTATTTTCACCACCTCGCTTAAATGTCCTGATGAAATGTTCAATAGTGAAGCATAATCGCCTACTTCCCGTAGTTCGCGATAACACTCATTAATCTTTGTCAGAAAACCTTTCAATAGCAATTTCTCTGCTGAGTGATTACGCTCCTTATACTGTTCCGAATACAACCGGCTTAAATAGGTAAGCAACACGGTTAGGTGGGCGGTAAGCATACGTTGCTGCCACTCGCCAGGTTTTTGATATTCGGCATTGATTTTGACGAGTATGTCCTCAACAAAGTTAAGATCGGCTTCGGTTAGGGCTAACTCATGTCCATCGTGCGGGTTTTCGATAATGGGTAGTTTGCTTAGCGAAGCATTTTCCTGAAGGGAGAGAAACTCATTGGTAAAAGCAATGCCGGTGCTCCATAGCTGCTTAAAACCTTCTTTTACAATGATGTGGCCTGGGCCAGAAAAATAAACGGTATTGTTTTTTAGCGTATAGGGTGTCATATCAATCCATTGACGGCTATCGGCCTGTCTGATCAAAACAATCAGGTAATGATCTTTCCGGTGAGGGATAAGCAGTTCCGACTTGTTTGGTAAAGTACCTTCAAAATGATAAACCCTAAAATTTTTATTCCCTGCTATTTCGTCGGGTTCTAAGGTATAAACAGGTAGCTGTTGATTGGGATGGAGTGTTTGCATCGCTTAAAACAAATTGAAAGAAAAGGAATTGCCCTGGTTGTGACTGAATAGCGTCCAATATACAATTATAGGCATAAGCCTCCGTATTGGATATAAAAAAAGCATCAACCTTTATCAGATTGATGCTTTTTCGTAGCCCGTAGGGGAATCGAACCCCTGTTTCCAGAATGAAAATCTGGCGTCCTCACCCCTAGACGAACGGGCCATTTTTCAGTTTTAAATTTCCAGTTTTCAGTAGGCAATTAAAATTGCTAACTGAGAACTACCAACTGACTTGGTAGCGGGGACACGACTCGAACGTGCGACCTTCGGGTTATGAGCCCGACGAGCTACCAACTGCTCCACCCCGCACTCTATTGTATTTTTAAGGGAAATACCAACCTTCAATTTTACAGTATTGAAACTGATAAAAAAAACCGCTCAGCTCTGTAGCGGTTTCGTAGCCCGTAGGGGAATCGAACCCCTGTTTCCAGAATGAAAATCTGGCGTCCTCACCCCTAGACGAACGGGCCATTTTTCAGTTTTAAATTTCCAATTTTCAGTAGGCAATTAAAATTGCTAACTGAGAACTACCAACTGACTTGGTAGCGGGGACACGACTCGAACGTGCGACCTTCGGGTTATGAGCCCGACGAGCTACCAACTGCTCCACCCCGCACTCTATACAACTCGTTTTTTCTTTGAATTAAATCCTTAACTCTGTTTCCGAATTGGAATGCAAAGATATAATTCGTTTCTTTGTGCTGCAAATTTTTTTTAAAAAATATTTTAATGGCGCATAAAGCAGGTTTTGTTAGTATAATAGGTAAACCAAATGTAGGTAAATCCACCCTCATGAATGTGCTTGTAGGCGAGCGACTTAGCATTATAACTCCTAAGGCACAAACCACAAGACACCGCATTTTAGGGATCGTAAATGAAGAAGAATATCAGATCGTTTTCTCTGATACACCGGGTATAATTAAACCCAAAATACAGTTTACAAGAGAGTATGATGAGCTTTGTTAACGGATCTTTGACCGATGCCGACGTGCTTTTGTTCGTAACCGACATCAACGAAGCGCATGATGAGGAAGACGTTTTAGAGAAAATTCTGAACCGTAATATCCCAACAATTGTACTCATCAATAAAATAGATAAAGCATTACAAGAACAGGTTGATGAGAAGATTGCGTACTGGCAGGAGAAGCTAAATCCGGTTGCTATTTATGCAATTTCTGCTTTACATAAGCACAATGTCGACGGATTATTGGACCGCGTGCTGGAAATGTTGCCAGAACATCCACCATATTATGATAAAGAAGATTTGACCGATCGCTCAGAACGTTTCTTCGTTTCGGAGATCATCCGCGAAAAAATCTTCCTTAATTATCAGAAAGAAATTCCTTACAGCACCGAGGTAATTGTAAAGAGTTTTAAAGAAGAAGAACTGAAAAACGGTAAAGGTGCAATGATTCGCATTACTGCAGAAATTGTGGTAGAACGCGATTCGCAAAAGAACATTTTAATCGGTACTGCGGGTAGCATGCTGAAAAAAGTGGGTACAGAAGCACGTTTAGAAATCGAGAAGTTTTTAGACAGCAAAGTTTTCTTAGAAATGTTTGTTAAAGTGATCCCGGATTGGAGAAGTAAAAAGAATTACCTGAAAAGCTTTGGTTACGATAATTAATTTCGATTTTTATTAGATAAAATCAAAATTATAACCATGAAAACAAGTTTAACGTTTCTCTTACTGTTTATGAGTACTGTGATTTTTGCGCAGGAATCGAACAATGGTAAAAAATTGTGGGCAAAATCTATCCTTAACGAAAAGGCGCCAGAATTAGTAGTCGAAAAATGGATTTCAAAACAACCCGATACCAAAGGGAAGTTTGTGCTAATCGATTTTTGGGCAACCTGGTGTGGGCCATGCCGGGCATATATCCCTACATTAAACGATATTCAAAAGAAATATGCCGATAAAATTGTAATTATTGGTGTTTCTGATGAAGCAGCAGAAAAAGTAGAAGCTTTTAGTAATCCTAAAATCAACTATTTTGAAGCCATTGACACGAAAGGGACGATTAAAGATTCGCTTCAGGTTAAAGGCATTCCGCATGCTATTCTGATTGATCCGAAAGGAATGGTAAGATGGGAGGGTTTTCCGTTGTTGCAGGGAAATCAGTTAACCGAAGAAGTAATAAAAGGACTTTTAGATAAGTATAAAAATTAATATTAATGAAGGTTACGAAAATTAACCTTACCTTTGCAGCCCGAAATAAGTCGGTTAGTAGTTGATAGTCAATGGCTGATAGCCAAATAGTTTGGGCAGCTTGCTTAAACATCACGACCGTTAACTATAAGCCATTAACTATCAATAGAACACCCATGAGTAATATTATAGCCATCGTAGGCAGGCCAAACGTAGGCAAGAGTACCCTTTTTAACAGATTAACCGAAAGCCGTAAGGCGATCGTAGATGATATAAGCGGCGTAACCCGCGACAGGCACTATGGTGTGGGCGAATGGACAGACAGGCAATTTACCGTAATCGATACCGGTGGTTATGTAGCCAATTCAGAAGATGTTTACGAAGCTGCCATCCGCGAGCAGGTAATGATCGCCATCGAAGAAGCCAGTGTTTTGATCTTTATGGTTGATGTAACTACAGGCATTACTGATTTGGATGATGACATTGCCCAGGTATTGCGCAGAAGTAATAAGCCTGTTTATGTTTGTGCAAATAAAGTAGACAATACCGCATTATATAACGAAATCCATACTTTTTATGGTTTTGGATTAGGCGAAGTATATGCATTATCATCAATGACGGGTTCTGGAACAGGAGAGTTATTGGATGAGGTTGTTAAAAACTTCGAAGATATTCCTGAAGAAGAAAACCAGTTGCCTAAAATTACCATCGCAGGTCGCCCTAATGTGGGTAAATCTTCTTTAGTAAATGCATTAATTGGTAAAGAACGTAATATTGTTACCGCAAATGCAGGTACAACCCGCGATTCAATCAAAATCCATTATAATCAATTTGGTCATGAGTTTATGCTGATCGATACTGCCGGATTACGTAAAAAAACCAAGGTTAAAGAAAATTTAGAGTTTTATTCGGTAATGCGTACCATTAAAGCTTTAGAAGAGGCTGATGTTGTGGTATTAATGATTGATGCCGTAGAAGGAATCGAAAGTCAGGATATCAATATTTTCCACCTGGCCGAGAAGAACAAAAAAGGTATCGTAATTTTGGTCAACAAATGGGATTTGATCGAGAAGAATACCCAAACGATGAAAGCTTTCGAAGAGCAGATCCATGAGCGTATCCGCCCGTTTACTGATGTGCCAATTGTATTTACTTCAGTTTTAAATAAACAACGTATTTTCAAAGCAATTGAAGTGGCTTTAGAGGTTTATAAAAACCGTAGCAAGAAAATTCCTACATCTAAATTAAATGATGTAATGTTGCCGCTGATCGAGAAATTCCCGCCACCAGCATTAAAAGGAAAACACATTAAGATAAAATACATTACCCAGATTAATGCCACTTCGCCAATGTTTGCCTTTTTCTGCAACTTGCCACAGTACATTAAAGATCCGTATAAACGTTTCATCGAGAATAAATTAAGAGAAAACTTCGATTTTTCGGGTGCACCGATTCAGATTTATTTCAGACAGAAATAGGTTTGAGGTTGAAGGTTTAAAGGTGGAAGGCGTAGGGCCAATATGCCTAGAAACCAATGTTATTTAAAACAGGGCTGCATCCATAGCGAAAGCAGCCCTGTTTTTGTTTTTGCTCGATCGTCATTTCGACCGTAGTGGAGAAATCTTTGAACTATTCAATAAATATAGTTTAAAGATTTCTCTCCGGAAAGTTCGGGACTGCGCTCCAGTCGAAATGACGATCCTCCTTATCTGTGGTCAGAAAATACCCTTACCTTTGCTCCATGCAATTACAAGTACAAAACAGCCTGTCTGCTGATATCGATACCATTTTTGAATTTTATGATATGGCTATTGCCCATCAAAAGAAAGTGTTCAATAAACACTGGCAAGGCTTTAGCAGAGAAATGGTGCAGACTGAAATCGATGAAAACCGCCAATATAAAATTCTTGTAGACAATGTAGTAGCTTGTGTATTTGCCGTTACGTTTAACGATAGGTTGATTTGGGGAGAGCGAGATCAGGATGCGATTTATATCCACAGGATTGTAACCCATCCCGAATTTAGGGGTTATTATTTTGTGAAGGAAATTATCAAATGGGCTAAGGATTACGCCGCAAAGAACAACATTAAATTTATCAGAATGGACACCTGGGCAGATAATGAAAAACTACTTGAATATTATACAGGTTGTGGTTTTGATTATGTTGGGGTAGTAACCATGGAAAAAACCGACAGACTGCCAAAACATTATGAAGGAATTAGTTTAAGTCTGTTTGAAATTGTGCTATAGTAATTAAAATTATGATAAAACGATCGTCATGCTGAACTTGTTTCAGCATCTTTGAGTTGATAATTTTTGCGCTGTAACTTTAGTTTAATGAATACTGGGACAAGTTATCCAATAACAGTTCCTAAAATCAGTCGTCATTGCGAGGAGGAACGACGAAGCAATCTTTCTAACTTGCGATAAAGATTGCTTCGGCTCGCTCAAACCCAGCCTCGCAATGACGACTGTCGTGAACTAAGCCTTTGCATTTTATTTCTCCTTCAATAGCTTCTGCGTATGATCTAAAGATTCCCTGTTCCCCCAGGCATCATGTCCGGTAATCACAAATTTGGTGTCAGGATATTTCTGCTTTAACTTTTCAATGCTTTTTGGCCATGCGGCTAAATCAGCCTCTCCAATATAACCCAAATCATTTGCTTTGGCGCTTTTAACCAGGCAACCGCCGAACAAGACTTTGTCTTTTGGAAACCAAATCACCAGATTGTCCTTTGTATGCCCCTTACCGCCGTAATAGGTGTTTATTTTATACTGTCCCACTGTAAAAGTAGTGTCGTTGGTAAAAGTATATGCCGCGCGTGGCTCTTTGTTGGTTTTCAGAATGTCATCGGTTAATTTACTGGTATAGGTTTTTATGCCCTTACTTTTAAAAAATGCTAAACCACCTGCACGGTCGCCATGCGAATGTGTGGCAACGGCTAGCACTACTTTTTGGTGGTGTTTAGCCTGAATAGAATCTAAAAAAGGCTGGAATTGCGTGGCATCCCAGGGCGCATCGATTACGACTACACCTTTATTGGTAACCAGGTAAACTGCATTTGCATCTGTTACGGCACCTTTGTAGGTATTGTAGGTGGTATAAACATACAGATCGCCTGATAAATGTTTGATTTTTAACTTTGGATTTTGCGCGAGAGCGATAAAAGCGGATAAAGAAAATAAAAAGGAAAAAAGATAACGCATAGATAAGTTTAAGGATTGATTTTAAAATAGAGGATTGCTTTCAATGCAAACGAACACAATTGATTTAAATTATTTCAATTCAATTTTCCAGCTTAACATATCATCAACTTCCCCAACATGAATAAAGTTGTTTTTCTCTAAAATAGAATAAGAGGCCACATTATCTTTTGCAGTAGCGGCAAAAACCGATTTCACTTTTGGCTGTTCCCTGGCCCATTCTATTAACCGGCCAACAGCTTCGGTCATAAAACCCCGGCCTCTAAATTCCTCATAGGTACCATAACCTATTTCAATTTCGCCATTCGGATCAGGCTCGCCAACAAAACAGATATCGCCTACCATTCTATGATCGGGTTTAGATATGATTGTCCATAAAGTATGGTACAGATAATCTTTATCCTTATCAAAGACATTAGGCAAAATGGTTTGTTCAAGTGCATCGTGCAGCGAAGGCGAAATGTTTTTCTTTGTTGGCAAAAGGCCAAACTCCTGTTCAAGTGAATGATCATCTTTAATGTATTTTAAAAGTTGATCATGTGTTAATGGTCTTAAAATGAGGCGTTCAGTTTCGATCATGCTTGAGGTTGTTAGATAGACCAATATAAAGCTTTGGATTTTGAATAACCAAAATTATAGAATAAGCTTTTGTTAAAAAACGAGGTCCCGGATTTCTTCAAATGCCGGACCTAATTAATAAACTTTTATTACCTGGCCTGTTACAATGCCCAACACACTTTTCTCGTAAGCTTTAACTACTTTCTCCATGGTAACGGGAATTTCTCCGGGAAACGAATCGAAATAGGCAGGCGAATCTTCAACCACGTTAGGACTGATGGCGTTTATACGAACCTCATTTTTGAGTTCCGGAGCAGCTGCCAAAACAAAAGAGTTTAGTGCTCCATTTATTGCGCTCAATGCTGCACCGGCTGCAACCGGATGTTCGGCCAATATGCCCGAAGTTAGGGTAAATGAACCACCTTTGTTAATATAGTGCTGACCGATAAGCACCAGGTTAACCTGACCCATTAACTTATCCAGCAGCCCACTCTTAAACACTTCACCAGTCATTTGACTTACAGGCGTAAAAGGGCCTTTCCCACTGGTACTAATCAGGGCATCGAAAGCACCAATCTGTTCGAACAAGGCTTTAATCGATGCTTCATTGGTAATATCTACCTGAAAATCTCCTTTGGTATTTCCTACACGAATGATCTCGTGTTTTTGGGCGAAAGCTTCGGCTACTTTTTTACCCAGTGTGCCCGTTGCGCCTACAATTATTATTTTCATCTGAAGCTGTTTAGGTGTAAATACTCATTTAGTACCGTTATTAAACACCTGGGCTTATTGAAATGTTTGTACAGCGTCAATCCTGCAACACCATTTCAGCTTTAAGGTCGGTAATCAAAAGATCGATATGTCATTGCATTACGTTTGGCATGCAGATGATGTGCGAATTTCCCTGTTCTGCCGCCAGTTGCCGTTTTTTACAGATCGTTACAGATGGTGTAGGGAAATTTAGTTATCGATTTATAGTCAGGAAAGTATAAAATATGGCTACTGAAGGTTTAGTAGCGCCTGTCTTACCGCATTATCGTTTTGATTTGCCGCTTTATAGTAGCCCACATCACCCAGATAATAGCGACAAAGCAAAGCTTTTAAATCGTTTAAGATCACAGTTTTAGAATTGTACAATTGGAAACGATCTATCGCCACATTTTTGCGTTGAAGATACCCGATGAAGTCTTTAAAGTCATTATCATTTATAGTAAAGATATTGATATTCTGTTCTACAAAACTGGCGCTATACTTATTAGTAAGTACATTAAATACATAATCAGAAAGTACTTTTTTGCTCACTAAATTACTGTAAAACTTATTGTAGCCACTGGTATCTAATTTCACGAATACGTCTGGTTGTATACCGCCAATCGGTTTAACTTTTTTGTTCGGTTGAATATTTACACCTTCAGTTTTCTCAATAGAATCTTGAAAAGAGGTACGGTCTCCTGTAAGCTCCCCATCCATCAAGCGTTCATCTAATTCATGTTTGTAGGCATTGTAACCTTTCTTATATGATTTTTGAATGCTACGTCCCGATGGTGTATAATATCTTGCGATGGTTAAGTTCAATGCAGAGCCGTCGCCAAAAGCAAATTGCTCTTGTACCAAACCTTTTCCAAAAGAACGGCGGCCAACAATAATCCCACGCCCTAAATCCTGGATGGCTCCAGCTACAATTTCGCTGGCAGAAGCCGTATTTTCATTAATCAGGATAGCCAGTTTGCCATTTTGAAAAGCGCCGGTACCTGTGGAAAAATAATCGGTACGCGGCTCATGCTTGCCCTGTGTATATACAATAAGTTTGTTCTCTGCCAAAAACTGATCAGCTAAACCCGTAGCTGCGGTAAAATAACCACCTCCATTATCGCGCAAATCAAGAATAAGTTTTTTCATACCCCTTGCCTTCAGGTTGTTGACTGCAGCAGAGAAATCGTTATCCGTATTGGCACCAAATTTACTAATCCGCACATAACCTGTTTCGTTGTTAATCATGTAGGCAGCATCAATACTACTGATGTTGACTTTACCACGGGTAACCATAATGCGGTTACTTTGCGGAGCGCCCGGGTGTAAAAGCACTACGCTCACACCAGTCCCGGATCTACCTTTAAAACGACCGGTAAGTTGATCTTTCGGTAGGTTTCGGCCACTTACTACTGCAGTATCGATACTCAGGATCTTGTCGCCCAATTTAATTCCCGCCTGATAAGCCGGTCCGTCTTTAACCACACCGGTAACCATCATGGTATCGTTAAGCATATAATATTCTATGCCTACGCCTTCAAAATTTCCTTCCAGGTTATCAGTCATATCTTGCGCATCAGTTGGTGGCAAGTAAACACTATGTGGATCGAGTTGGTGTAAAACGCTATCTATAGGTAAGTTTTGAAGCGAATCGGTATTGATGTCATCAACATAATTGCCATTGATGATATGTAAGATTTCGTTTAATTTTTCGTCGCTATTGTTGGCTAGCTGAGGGCTTTTTTTAACGCCAAAGCCTTGATCTTTAATGAATTTTATACCCAAAAACATACCCACTATTAAAATTACAGAATAGCTTAGTGCAATCAGTACGTTATTTCGGGTATTTTTTTTCATCGGCGTTAATGCAAATTTATGAAAATTAGCGAGTTGATATATTTTTTAACTGCATTTTCATGTCTTTTGTTTATAATATTTAACATTAATTAACGCAAGGAAGACCTCACTCGAAATTTATGACAGATATTTTTGAGTTTTTAGCGCAGTTTTTAAAAAGAATTTACCGAATTTTATCAAAATTAAATTTATGAATAGAGTTACCGAGCAAGAATCTAACTATGACCACATCGATCAGATGTCGGTATTAGAAGTTTTGCAGGGCATTAATAACGAAGATAAAACTGTAGCGTTTGCAGTTGAAAAATGTTTGCCTCAGATCGAAAAATTAACATCGGCAGTTGCCGAGCGAATGAAAAAAGGTGGTCGTCTCTTTTATATAGGTGCAGGTACAAGTGGTCGTTTAGGCGTAGTAGATGCATCTGAATGTCCGCCTACTTACGGTGTTCCTTTTGATTGGGTTGTAGGAATTATTGCTGGCGGAGATACTGCCATTAGAAGAGCGGTAGAATTTGCTGAAGATGATGCCGAACAAGCCTGGAAAGATCTACAGGAATTTGAGATTAATGAAAAAGATTGTTTGGTTGGCCTGGCAGCATCGGGTACCACTCCATATGTAATCGGCGGATTAAACACAGCACGCAAACATGGCATTTTAACAGGTTGCATTGTTTGTAATACCGGCGGACCTATTGCTGCTGAATCGGATTTTCCGGTTGAAGTGGTGGTTGGCCCTGAATTTATTACCGGATCTACCCGCATGAAATCGGGTACGGCACAAAAAATGGTGTTAAACATGTTAAGTACTACGGTGATGGTTCAGTTGGGGCGCGTAGTTGGCAATAAAATGGTCGATATGCAGTTAACCAATCATAAACTGGTAGATCGTGGTACACAAATGGTTGCCGATGAACTGAATATTGGTTATGATGAAGCTGCTGAATTATTAACCCGTTATGGAAGCGTGCGTAAGGCAGTTGCAGCAGGACACTGAGAAATGTTAGAATGAGAGAAGGAGGGATGGAGTGAATGAAAGAATTAGTGAATGATAGCATGTAAGAGTAGCATTAATCATTCTCTCATTCAAAATTCAATCCTTCAATAATTAAGAAAAAAGCATGCACGAAATTGAGCCTTACTATCAGTGGAGAGATGATTATATTTCGGCAGAAGATGAGCGTTCGCCATTTTACAATACCGAATATTCTGAACTTTATTTCGATAAACAGATTTATAACTTTTTATTGCACCCCCAATGGGACGAGTTTGGCTCGAATACGCTGTACATGAAGGTATTGTACGCCGATTACGACCGCAGTTATGCCGTTATAGAATTTATAGGGGAGTGGAACGATGCCATTAATAATGATATTATGCTGCTAAAGCGTGATATTTTAGAGCTGATGATGGATGAAGGCATTAATAAATTTATTCTGATCGGAGAAAATGTGCTGAATTTCCATGCTTCTGATGATAGTTATTATGAAGAGTGGTTTCAGGAAGTAGAAGATGGCTGGATTGTTGGCGTAAATTTTCAGGAACACGTAATCACTGAGTTTCGCGATAATAACATCGATTATTACATTAACTTTGGCGGTGCATTCGACAATCTGCCATGGCGCACACTAAAACCACTACAGGTCTTTAAAAAAGTTGAAGAATTGCTGACAAAAAGATTAAACTAAATATTTATTTTTATATAGTTAAATACACAAAATTTAAAATGGAACAACAAAATTATCAATATCAAGACAACAGTGTTTTTGTACAGGAAAGATCTGCATCTAAACGTTTCTTTGGGAATGTTTTCTTATGGATGTTTGTAGCACTAGCTGTTTCTACAGTTGCAGCTTATTTTATTGCCAGTACGCCAGCAGTATTGGATTATCTTTTATCTTATAACCCACAAACAGGTAAAGGTGGGTTTACTGTTTTAGGTTACATTGCAATATTTGCTCCGCTAGGATTAGTATTCTTGATGGGCGCTGGTATGCAACGGATGTCTTATCAGGCATTAATTGGCGTATTTTTGCTTTATTCTATATTAACTGGAGTAATGCTTAGCTTTATCCTGTTAACCTATTCTTTGCCATCTGTTGTAATTAGTTTTGCAGCGGCTGCCGCGATATTTGCCGTAATGGCGATAATGGGCTACACTACAAATACAGATTTGAGTAAGTTTGGACCTATATTATTTGCAGGCGTAATCGGTTTGGTGATCATCAGTATTATCAATATGTTTTTAGGCAGCTCTACATTGGGGTACATTATGGGATTTATTGGAGTGGCTATTTTTACTGCCTTAACTGCCTACAAGGTGCAAGAGCTTAAAAGAATTGGCGAAGGTTTGGATGAAAATGGAAATACTTTAGGTGTAAATGAAAGCAAAAAATTAGCGATCATGGGCGCCTTATCGCTTTATATCACCTTCATCAACTTATTTTTGTCGCTATTGCGTATTTTCGGTAGTAGAAGATAGATCTCAAAAACAGAACAATATTCTTAAGGCTGCGCAGTTTTGCGTGGCCTTTGTAATTTTATTTGGTAGCAAGGCGATAATTTTTGGAATTGATGTTGCTTTGTTGCATTTTTGTATGCTTATTAAGAAAGACGGAGGGATTAGACCCAACGAAGTCTTAGCAACCTGTAACCATACAAGGTGCTAAATTCTATTCTGCAAATAGCGGAAACAGATAAGTTTAGGATTACGATTCTCGTACCAACTTTTTAAATAAGCTTTTTTTTGAGATTTGAGACTATAGATTTGAGATTTGAGACAATGTGTCTTATCTACTCTCATATCGCATATCTCAATTCTCATATCTAACAACAAGAATGAGCATAAGAGAAGAATTAGAAAAACGTATTTTGGTGATTGATGGTGCAATGGGTACCATGATTCAGCGATATACCTTAACCGAAGAAGATTTTAGGGGGGAGCGATTTAAAAACCATCCCTGTGATGTAAAAGGCAATAACGATTTGCTCAACATCACACGTCCGGATATTATAAAAACGATACACCTGGAGTATCTGGCGGCTGGTGCCGATATTATCGAAACCAATACGTTCAGTACACAGCGCATTTCCATGGCCGATTACCAGATGGAAGACCTTTCTTACGAAATGAGTTTTGAAGGTGCACGTGTGGCAAAAGAAGCTGTAAATGAGTTCATGGCAGCAAATCCAGACCGTAAATGTTTTGTTGCTGGTGCCATTGGCCCAACCAACCGTACCCTTTCCATGTCGCCAAATGTAAACGATCCTGGTTTTAGGGCTGTTTATTTCGATGAGCTGGAAGCAGCTTATTACGAGCAGGTACGCGGTTTGGTAGATGGTGGTTCGGATGTATTATTAATCGAAACCATTTTCGATACTTTAAATGCTAAAGTGGCTATTGTAGCCATTAAAAAATATGAAGAGGTAATAGGCCGTAAACTGGAGATCATGATTTCCGGTACCATTACCGATGCCTCTGGCAGAACACTTTCAGGTCAAACTGCTGAAGCTTTCTTAAATTCTGTAATGCATGCAAAACCATTAAGCATCGGTTTTAACTGTGCTTTGGGTGCTAAAGAAATGCGACCACATATTGAGGAGCTTGCTGCAAAAGCGGGCTGTTATGTTTCGGCCTATCCAAATGCTGGTTTACCAAACGAGTTTGGTGCTTACGATGAGCAGCCGCATGAAACGGCACATTTGGTTGACGATTTTATTGCCTCTGGTTTTGTGAACATTGTGGGTGGCTGTTGTGGCACCACGCCAGAGCACATTGGCTGTATTGCTAAAAATGCAAGGAAAGCTGAGCCTAGGAAAATCCCTGTGCTAGAACCTTATATGCGTTTAAGCGGGTTGGAGCCAGTAACCATCACCCCAGAGAGCATTTTTGTGAATATTGGTGAAAGAACAAATATTACCGGATCTCCAAAATTCTCTAAATTGATCTTAAGCGGCGATTACGAGGCTGCATTGGCCGTTGCCCTACAACAGGTTGAAGGCGGTGCACAGATCATCGATGTGAACATGGATGAAGGGATGTTGGATTCGGAAGCAGCAATGACCAAATTCTTAAACCTCATTGCCTCTGAACCTGATATAGCCAAATTGCCCATCATGGTCGATTCATCTAAGTGGTCGGTTATTGAAAATGGTTTAAAATGTTTGCAGGGAAAAGGAATTGTAAACTCCATTTCACTAAAAGAAGGGGAAGAGAAATTCCGCGAAAGCGCCCGCAAAATTATGCAATATGGTGCCGCCGTGGTGGTAATGGCTTTTGATGAGCAGGGGCAGGCCGATAATTACGAGCGTAGAAAAGAAATCTGTAAACGGAGTTATGATATTTTGGTAAATGAAATTGGCTTCCCGGCAGAGGATATTATTTTCGATCCGAACATCTTAACCGTCGCAACCGGATTAGAAGAGCATAATAATTATGCTGTCGATTTTATAAATGCTACCCGCTGGATCAAAGAAAACCTGCCTCATGCCAAAGTGAGTGGTGGGGTTTCTAACATTTCTTTCTCTTTCAGGGGGAATAATACCGTTCGCGAAGCCATGCACTCCGCATTTCTTTATCATGCCATTCAGGCCGGTTTAGATATGGGAATTGTAAATGCGGGGATGTTAGAGGTTTATCAGGAAATTCCACCCGAATTGTTAGAAAGGGTAGAGGATGTGCTCTTAAACCGAAGAGACGATGCTACGGAGCGTTTGGTAGAATATGCCGATACCGTAAAATCGAAAGGTAAAGAAGTGGTTAAAGATGAAGAGTGGAGGAAAGGTTCTGTTGAAGAAAGATTATCTCATTCCTTAGTTAAGGGAATTGTAGAATATCTGGATGATGATGTGGAAGAAGCCAGGCAAAAATATGCCCGCCCGATTCAGGTAATCGAAGGGCCATTGATGGACGGGATGAACATCGTAGGTGATTTATTCGGCGCCGGGAAAATGTTCCTGCCTCAGGTAGTAAAGTCGGCAAGGGTAATGAAAAAAGCCGTAGCCTATTTATTGCCATTTATTGAACAGGAGAAATTAGATAATCCCGATCAGGATCAGAATTCGTCAGCAGGAAGAGTATTAATGGCCACTGTAAAAGGTGATGTGCATGATATTGGGAAAAATATTGTGGGCGTGGTATTGGCCTGTAATAACTTCGAAATTGTTGATATGGGTGTGATGGTTCCTGCGCAGGAAATCATCAAAAAAGCCAGAGAAATAAAAGCCGATATTATTGGTTTAAGTGGTTTAATTACGCCATCGCTGGATGAAATGGTTCACTTTGCCAAAGAAATGGAGCGCGAAGGTTTCACCATTCCATTAATTATCGGTGGAGCAACTACTTCAAGAATCCATGCTGCTGTAAAAGTAGCACCGCATTATTCGGGACCTGCTATCCACGTGTTAGATGCTTCCAGAAGTGTTACCGTTTGCAGCACCCTGATGAATCCTGAAACAAAAGATGACTATGTAGCAGGCATTAGAGCTGAATATGATAAAGCACGTGAAGCGCATTTAAATAAGCGATCGGATAAACGTTTTAAAACCTTAGATGAAGCACGTGCAAATAAATTTAAGATCGATTTTCAGCCCAACTTACCTGTTCCGGAATTTACAGGCACAAGGGTTTTCGATAACTATCCCTTAGAAGAATTGGTTCCCTATATCGATTGGACGCCTTTTTTCCATACCTGGGAACTCCGCGGAAGTTATCCGAAAATTTTCGACGATAAAAATGTAGGCGACGAAGCGAAGAAACTTTTTGATGATGCACAGACTTTATTAAAACGCATCCTCGACGAAAAACTGTTAACAGCAAGAGCCGTGATCGGTTTCTGGCCAGCAAATGCGGTAGGAGACGACATCGTTTTAGAAGTCCAGAGTCCGGAGTCCAAAGTCCGAAGTCAACCTAGTGACTCAGGACTCAGGACTGAAGACTCAAGACTAGTTACTATCCACACCCTCCGCCAGCAGGCCGAAAAAGTAGATGGGCAGCCTTATTACGCCTTATCTGATTTTATTGCACCGAAAGAAAGTGGTATTCAGGATTATTTCGGTGGTTTTGCCGTAACGGCGGGTATCGGGATTGATGAACTGGTGAAAGAGTTCGAATCCAATTACGATGATTATAACAGTATCATGGCCAAAGCACTGGCCGATCGTTTGGCTGAAGCCTTTGCCGAGCGCCTGCATGAACGTGTACGCAAAGAATATTGGGGTTATGCACAGGATGAAAATCTGAGCAATCAGGAATTGATTAAGGAAGAATACGCAGGGATCCGTCCCGCGCCAGGTTATCCTGCCTGCCCGGAACACACCGAAAAAGGAACTTTATTCCAGTTGCTTGATGCGGAGAATAAAATTGGACTTCACTTAACCGAAAGTTATGCCATGTATCCAACAGCAGCGGTAAGTGGGTTTTATTTCGCGCACCCTGATTCGAGGTATTTTGGATTAGGAAAAATTACCAAAGATCAGATTGAAGATTATGCCATCAGAAAGAATATGCCGGTTGAAGAAGTGGAGCGGTGGTTAAGTCCGAATTTAGCTTATTAACATCGTCGATTTGTCATCCTGAGTGAACGAAGGATCTCGAACCGAAGAACATATAAATTGATATTTGCAGTCATCAAAAAAATAGGAACTGCTATATGTTAGAGATGCTTCATTAGCATTCAGCATGACAACCAAAACAGGGTATGAAGATTACAGACCATATAAAAAACGCAAAGGGTAAAACCTTATTCTCTTTTGAATTATTGCCGCCTATTAAAGGGCAAAGTATACAGTGGATTTATGATGCAATAGAACCGTTGCTAGAGTTTAATCCTCCTTTTATTGATGTGACTTCGCTTCGTGAAGATTACATTTATAAAGAACAAGCCAATGGTTTGCTACAAAAGGTATCTTATCGCAAGCGGCCGGGTACCATTGCCATTTGTGCGGCTATTATCCATAAATATAAGGTTGATGCCGTTCCACATCTTATTTGCGGTGGGTTTACGAAAGAAGAAACCGAAAATGCATTGATCGATTTACAGTTTTTGGGTATTGATAATGTTTTGGCTTTGCGTGGCGATGCCCGTAAGGCAGATGGAAATTTTGTGCCAACTCCCGGTGGACACTGTTATGCTACAGATTTGATTGAGCACATTAAGAACCATAACGAAGGTAAATTTCTCCATGAAGATGTAGAAACCTTTAAAAGCGATTTCTGTATCGGCGTAGCTGGCTATCCTGAAAAACATTTTGAAGCACCTAATTTAAATACTGATTTTAGGTATTTGAAAAAGAAAGTAGATTTAGGGGCTGAGTTTATTGTAACGCAGATGTTTTTCGATAACCAGAAGTATTTCGATTTTGTAAAGAAATGTAGGGAAAACGATATCAATGTGCCGATTATACCAGGTTTGAAGCCCATCAGTACCTTATCGCAGTTAAATGTATTGCCTAAGATTTTTCATATCGACTTACCTGATGAATTAACGGATGCGCTATCGCATGCTAAAAACAATAACGAGGCAAAAGAAATTGGTACTGAAGCCATGATTAAACAATGTAAAGAACTGATTGATTTTGGCGCTCCGGTATTGCACTTTTATACCATGGGCCGCCCTGAACAGACTAAAAAGATAGCGAAGGCTATATTTTAATGAGAGCCGTCACTCTGAATTTATTTCAGAGTCACTGGTTAGTCGGGATTTGTAATCCCGTCTTCTGATTTAATTTTTAATGGATTTAAAATCCACAGTGCATAACGTCGAGATTTATTCTTGACTAGGAAATGAAAGTCAGTATTCCATTGATGCTTTAGCCCTGCCATTTGCTGTAGCCCGATAGAAAAAATCGGGGCTGCCGCTGCTGTCAGGTTTATTAATATTGGCATAATATCACTTGTTAGTCGGAATTTGTAATCGACGCTAGAAAAATTGAAAATAATCATGAATAATTTAAATACCGATCAACAAAACCTTGATGCCATACTCACAGAAGTTAAACAACAGGGTATTGATTATTTAAACCACATTCAGGAACGCTCAACAGCGAGTTCGGGTGAAGTGGAGATTGTTAGTGATTTAAACGAGCATGGCTCAGGTACTATCGAAGCCTTGAAACAATTTAATCAGCGTTTTGAGCCTATTATGGTGGCGTCATCCGGTCCAAGATACTGGGGCTTTGTAACCGGCGGAACAACACCTGCGGCCATTGCCGGCGATTGGTTATCAACGATCTACGATCAAAACACACAGAGCGCAAAAGGCGATGGAGATGTTTCGGCGATCATCGAACTCGAAACTATCCAATTATTACTTTCCTTATTTAATTTACCCAAAGATTTTTTTGGCGGTTTTGTAACAGGTGCTACACTATCTAATTTTGCCTGTTTAGCCGTAGCCAGACAATGGATTGGTAAACAACAAGGTAAAGATTTCGCCATAGAAGGTATATCAGGTACTGTAAAAGTGCTATCGGCTACACCACACTCATCAGCCATCAAATCCTTATCAATGCTGGGCTTAGGTAGTGGCAATTTTATTCCGGTAAACGTAATGCAGGGCAACCGCGAAGCATTGGACGTTGCCGATCTCGAACTTAAAATACAAGCCTTAAAAGGAGAACCATTCATTTTAATTTCCAGCGCCGGAACAGTAAATACGGTTGATTTTGATGATTTTGAAGCCATTAATACCTTAAAAGAGAAATATAATTTCTGGTGGCATATCGATGCAGCCTTTGGTGGTTTTGCAGCCTGCTCTCCTAAATACAGCCATTTGCTTAAGGGCTGGGAAAATGCCGATAGCATTACGGTAGATTGCCACAAGTGGCTAAATGTACCTTACGAAAGCGCGGTGTTTTTTGTCAAAGAAAAACACCAGTTGCTGCAGGTAGAAACCTTTCAGAATTCAAATGCAGCCTATTTAGGCAATCCGATGGAGAATTTTAGTTATTTAAATTTCCTGCCCGAAAACTCCCGCCGTTTAAAAGCTTTACCTGCATGGTTTACCCTTACAAGCTACGGAAAACAAGGGTATCAGGAAATTGTAGAAAGTAATGTTGAAATGGCCTTACGGTTTGCCGATTTCATTAATGAAAATCCGAACTTCGAACTACTGGCACCTGTACGTTTAAATACTGTTTGTTTTTCGTTGATAGATGAAAGTTTAGTTGCAACATTTCTGAATATGTTAAACGCAAGCGGAAAAGTATTTATGACCCCTACATTTTATAACGGGAAGAAAGGAATACGCGCTGCTTTTGTAAACTGGCGGACCTCAGCCGCTGATGTTGAGCTGGCTACGAGAGCTATGCTCGAAATTCTTACAGAACTTTAACCTGAAAATTATTGTTTTAATGCTATAGCTTTTATCTTTGTACCGATGAAATTGGAAGGCCTTAAATATGTACTGATTGCCTGCATTGCAATAGCTTTTTTCTTAAAAGTAAGCCATGCGATTTCGTATTTAAACTATTCTGCCAGTAATGTTGAAGTTTTATCTACAAATGATGACGCAACAGAGAAGGAAGAAAAGAAAGTGGAAACCGAATATGCCGTGCAGCAGATCGTGTTTCACGGAGCGTTATATTTTCCACTTCAAACTTCAAAAAAAGTGCTCATTCCTGACCATTCTTTCCAACTGGCTTATTTTCCAGAGGTTTTAACACCACCACCATCCGTATAACCATATCCTTTTTTGTTTATATCCCGCTTCGCAAAAGCGGAACCAATTCTCTATTTTAAAAATTACAAATAATAAGATATGAAACGAGCAATTTCATTTACCGTGCTGTTAATCGCAGCTACTTTAAAAATCAGTGCACAAGAAGTGGTGCAGAACAATGTTAAACCAGTAGAAAATGCCTTAAGTCAGGTTGCAAGGCTCCAGCCGGTAAGCTTTAATTATGATAAAGCCTGGGCCGAAAAACTGAGGTTATCTGCCAAAACACAATATGGTTTTGTAGGGGCTGATGCTAAAACCGCTTTTCCTGAAATTGTTTCTGTACAAGCCAAAAGTTATCCATCGGGCAAAAATGCTTTTAAAAATGCTACTATTACCAAGGTAGATTATGAAAGTTTAGTACCACTTTTAGTTGCCAGCATAAAGGAGCAACAGCAACAGATTGAAGCGCTGCAGCGCGAGCTGAAAACGCTAAAATCGCAGAATGCTAAGTAAGAGAAAGGAGTCGTCATCTCGACTGAAGCGCAGTGGAATGGAGAGATCTATCTCGTTAGATTTCTCGGCTTCGCTGCACTCCGCTCGAAATGACGATCAATTTTATCCTTTAAGCAAATACTTTTTAAATCCTTCAAAATCTACACCTAATTGATCAGCATGCTTAGGTTTGCTTTCTAAAGCTTTTACCTGCTCAGGGATTTCTATTTTAGCTGCAATATCAGCAGGAAAAATATCAGGGAATTTACAGGCATGTGCGGTAGATAAGAAAACTGCAGCACTTTCATCTGTTGGATTTTCGTTTCTGTATTTTTCAACTGCTAAATAAGCAATAGCAGTATGAGGACAAGCAACATAGTTTAATTTGCTATCAATTTCTTTAATGCCTGCTAATGTTTCATCATCTGTAAAACGGTAAGAAGTAACCACTTTTTTTATGGCTTGTACATCCTGATTAAACAGGTCCATAATGCGTATCCAATTGCTTGGTGCACCAACATCCATGGCATTCGAGTAGGTTTGGGTTGACGGCTTGGTTTCATAAACACCACTTTCTAAAAAACGTGGCACAGTATCATTAACATTGGTAGCTGCTATAAACTGTTTAACAGGCAATCCTAGTTTGTATGCTAACAAACCTGCGCCAATGTTTCCAAAGTTTCCGCTGGGTACTGAAAATATCACATCATTAAAACCTTGCTTTTTTAGTTGAGCATAAGTGTTAAAATAGTAAAACGTTTGCGGAATCAATCGGGAGATATTAATCGAATTGGCAGAGGTTAATCTGAATTTTGTATTCAAATCCTCATCAGCAAAAGCCTGTTTTACCAAAGCCTGGCAATCATCGAAAGTTCCTTTAACCTCAATGGCTCTAATATTTTCTCCGTTGGTGGTTAACTGAAGCTCCTGTATCGGACTCACTTTCCCTTCCGGATAAAGGATCGTTACCCTGGTATTTGGTACGCCTAAGAAACCCAAAGCTACTGCGCCGCCAGTATCACCTGAAGTAGCGACCAGGACATCTAAAAGTTGTTCACCATCTTTTAAGAAATAAGCCATTACACGGCTCATAAAACGGGCGCCAAAATCTTTAAAAGCTAAAGACGGACCATGGAACAATTCGAGCACAAAGGTTTTGTCATCTAATTTAACAGCCGGTGCTTCAAAATTAATGGCATCATCAATTAAGGCTTTTAAATCTTCAGCCGGAATCTCATCTTTTAATAATGTTGAAGCTACTTTGTAAGCTATTTCTGGTAAAGAATACTGTTCGATATTCTGAATGAATTCGGGGTCAAGCTGCGGGATTTCAACAGGCATATATAGGCCTTTATCCTGTGGCATGCTGTTAAAAACGGCTTCTTTAAAAGAAACACGTAAATCTTTATTGTTGGTTGAGTATAGTTTCATTTTTAATGAGGTTGAAGGGTTGAAAGGTAAGGTTGGAAGGTTTTGGGTGTTTAACCCTCAGCCTAAAAGCCCTCTACCTTCCAGCCTACTTTAAAGTACTCTTGGTCCTTCGGCATTAACCGGAGATACAAAGGCTTTGCTGTTAATATTTATTTTATGTAAATGTTGCTGTTGCGATTTGGTTATTTTTCTGGCTGTTTCTTCATCTTTCGTTAATGCGAAAACAGATGGACCGGAACCTGATATTCCGAAGCCGATTGCCCCATTTTCCATCGCCAGTTTTCTCATTTCTTCAAAACCTGGTATCAAGATCGAACGTGTTGGTTCTACCAGAACATCTTTCATGCTTCTTCCGATCAGATCAAAATCATTCATGAATAGTCCACTCACTAAACCTGCAACATTTCCCCATTGTGTAACCGCATCTTTTAAGGCAACTTTACTGCGGATCATTTGGCGTGCATCTTTAGTAGGTACATCTACTTCCGGGTAAACAATTGCTGCATACATGCCAGCGGGAGTAGGTAAAGAGATTACATCCAGCGGTTCGTAACTTCTTACCAGTACAAAACCGCCTAATAAAGCAGGCGCAACATTATCAGCATGGCCGTAACCACAGGCAAGTTCTTCACCTTTCATGGCAAAAGGAACCAGCTCCTTAGTGGTTAATAAGTCGCCCATTAATTTGTTAATGGCAAATAAACCAGCAACTGTACTGGCCGAACTTGAGCCCAATCCACTACCAATAGGCATTTTCTTGTGCAGTTCAATTTCTACACCAACATCCAAACGGTTTATATGCTTTAAATAATGCTGAACACTGGCACTTACGGTATTTTTCGTTGCATCTAATGGTAAACGGCCATCATCGCCGGTAATTCTTTTGATCACCACACCTGGTGTATCGGTAAATCGCATTTCAACTTCATCACCTGGTTCGTTTACAGCGAAACCAAGTACATCGAAACCACAAACTACGTTTGCAACGGTAGCCGGGGCGAAAACTTTTATACTATTTTTCATTATTAATTGGCTTAGCTATTTGTTTAAAGTACCTACGTTAATGATATCAGCAAAAACACCAGCAGCAGTAACTTCGGCACCTGCACCTGGGCCTTTTACCACGAGTGGACGGGTTTTATAACGATCTGTAGTGAAAGAGATGATGTTATCACTTCCCGATAGCATATAAAAAGGGTGGCTGTCATCAACCATTTGCAGACTGATTTCAACATTTCCATCTTCAAGCTTACCGATGTAACGCAAAACTTTTCCATCGTTGGCTGCGGTATTCTTTAAATTTTCGAAGTAAGCTGCATTGGCCTGTAATTCAGAATAGAAATCTTCAACAGATGTGGCATTTAAACAGGCTTCCGGCAAAATGTTGTCGATTTTCACATCACTGGCTTCTAACGGATAGCCAGCATCGCGGGCAAGGATTAGCATTTTACGCATAAAATCTTTTCCATTTAAATCATCGCGTGGATCTGGTTCAGTATAGCCCAGTTCCTGCGCTTCCTTAACCGTTTCATAAAAGCCGGCATCGCCTTTGAAATTATTGAAGATGTAAGAAATCGTGCCTGATAAAATGGCCTCGATCCGGGCTACCTTATCGCCGCTCATCATCAGTTCTCTTAAAGTTCGGATGATTGGTAAACCTGCACCTACATTGGTTTCGTAATAAAAATCCACACCGAATTTACGGGCTGTATCTTTAAATGATTTATACTGAGCATAATCTGCTGAGTTTCCTTTTTTATTGCAGGTTACTACTGAGATGCTGCTCTCAAAGATGCCTTGATAAAATTCTATTGGCGATTCTGCAGCGGTGTTATCTACAAAAACACAGTTTGGTAAGTTTAGGGCTTTCATTTTGGCAACAAAACCAGCTAAATCTGCCTGTTCACCATTTGTATTTAATTCCGCTTCCCAATTTTCTAAAGAAAGACCATCAGCATTGAAAATCATTTTGCGTGTATTGCTGATGCCCGTTACCTTAACTTGTAAATCGTTATTGGCTGCCAGAAATGGCATCTGCTCTTTCAATTGGTTAAATAATGTTTTACCTATGTTTCCAGTGCCCAAACAGAAAACATTTAATGTTCTTTTCAGATCGGTAAAAAAAGCATCATGTACTGCATTTACTGCTTTCGATAAATCATCTTTGCTGATAATAACCGAGATGTTATATTCTGAAGAACCTTGAGCGATAGCCCTTACATTGATACCGTTACGACCTAAAGCGCTGAATAGACGTCCGCTCATACCTGGTGTACGTTTCATGTTTTCACCAACAATAGCCAATACAGCCAAATTATTTTCAACTTCCGGCAGTTCCAGTTTTTTAGCATCTAACTCCAGCTCGAATTCTTTTTTGATTAAAGAAATGGCCTGCGAGGCATCTGTTGGTTTAACCGCGAAAGTAATACTATGTTCTGATGAAGATTGCGTAATCAATACTACATTGATCTGTTCACGCGAAAGCAGTGAGAATAATCTTCCGCTAAAACCTGCCTTACCCACCATACCACTTCCGGTTAGGTTGATGATGCTGATATGATTGATAGAGGAAATTCCTTTTATGGGTAAACTTGATGCTTTTACATCGCTTTTGATATAAGTTCCTGCGAAATCAGGTTCGAAAGTGTTTTTAATTACAATCGGAATCTTTTTCATAAAAGCAGGGATCATTGTTGGTGGATAGATCACTTTTGCGCCGAAATAACTCAGTTCCATGGCTTCGGTATAACTCAGTTCAGGTAATGAGAAAGCCTTTTTCACCATGCGCGGGTCAGCGGTCATCATACCATTTACATCCGTCCATATTTCTATCTCTTCAGCATTTAAAGCTGCACCCCAAACCGCTGCGGTATAATCAGAGCCTCCACGGCCTAAAGTGGTTACCCTGCCTGCTGCATTGCTCGCTATAAAACCAGTAACAAAAAGTACTTTGCCTTTATGTTCCTGGTAAAAATTGTTGATCAGCAGCTCGGTCAGCACAGTATCTACCTTTGCCTGCCCAAAATTGCTGTCGGTTTTAATCAGGTCAGAACCGTTTACATAAACCGCATCACCAAAATTTTGCGAAGCAATATGACTGATCATAAAGGTAGAACAGCGTTCACCGTAGCTCAGAATCTGATCTTTGGTTTGCAAGCTCAGTTCCTTTAAATTGCTTACTGCCTGTAATAAATCTTCTAACTCGTTAAAAAAGATTTTCAAACGCGTAAACACGGGGTTTTGTGCTGCCGCAGGTAAAAGCGCACGGATTACAGCAAAGTGTTTTGCTTCGATTTCTTTTAAATGGGTGTCGTAATCTTCCCCACGCTCGGCCATTTCGGCCATATCGGTAAGTAAATTGGTTACACCACTCATTGCCGATAATACAACTACCGGGCTGTTCTTCTGTTTTTCTTCGCCCACCAGGCGTAAGAGGGTTTTAATGTTCTCGGCCGAACCTACGGATGTGCCGCCGAATTTAAGTACTTTCATTAGTCTATAATTGGTTTTAACTGTTTGATGCTGTTCGGATAATTATGGTTGCTCGTACAGGTTTCATTCAGCATGGGTTAAAAAAAAAGCGTCCCGACTTTCATCGGGACGCTCTCTGTGTTTTATGTTTTTTCAATTTACAACAAATTAGCCCCGCTGGTTTATACCGGTGGTAATAATAATCGTTGTAATAATCGAAGTGTTAAAATTCATCTTGTCTTTGTGTACTTTATACACCGTAAAGTAGGAGATTATTTTTTTAAAATGCAAATGTTTTTTGATTTTTATTTCGAAATTTCTATTAAAACGTTTAAGTGGATGAAATAGCTGTATTTTTTGAACCCAAAACTGATATGGGTTTTACTACGATGGTTCTAACTCCACTCCTTTTTTTAAGGAGGGGTGCCCGCAGGGCGGGGTGGTTTTTATGCTGTCTATACGCGAAAAGATAATTCAACTCCCCTCCTTTTTTTAAGGAGAGGTGCCCGTAGGGTGGGGTGGTAAATGATAATAGTTTATTTATTAGAAAAGGTGCTGTCGTAATTCTTCGGATAAGGCAGTCCTGCTAACCGCTGTAGTCCCGATGGCAATGCTGTTTGATCGATAGGGGATCGGGAGCTGCCGCTTTTATCAGGTTTAGTTAAATTTAGGTTGTGGTACTATTTAGGTTAACTACCTTTCTAGCGCTGATTTATTCCCCTCTTGAGGGGTGCCCGAAGGGTGGGGTGGTTTTTATGCTACCTATATGCGAAAAAGGTAATTTCAACTCCACTATGTATTTTCAAAGAGGGCGAACCCGTTGGGCGGGTGGTTAATAAGCGGTTTAAATATTAGAAAAGGTGCTGTCGTAATTCTTCGGATAAGGCAGCCCTGCTAACAGCTGTAGTCCCGATGGTATTGCTTTTTGATCGATAGGAAGATCGGGTAATTTCCTTTCTAGCGCTGATTTATTCCCCTCTTGAGGGGTGCCCGCAGGGTGGGGTGGTTTTTATGCTGTCAATATGCGAAAAAGATAATTCAACTCCCCTCCTTTTTTTAAGGAGGGGTGCCCGTAGGGTGGGGTGGTCAATAATAGTTTATTTATTAGAAAAGGTGCTGTCGTAATTCTTCGGATAAGGCAGTCCTGCTAACCGCTGTAGTCCCGATGGTATTGCTTTTTGATCGATAGGGGATTGGGAGCTGCCGCTTTTATCAGGTTTAGTTAAATTTGGGTTGCCGTACTATTTAGGTTAATTACCTTTCAGCGTCTAACTCCCCTCCTTTGGAGGGGTGCCCACTGGGCGGGGTGGTCAATATTTAATCATTTAACAATGCGTCATTGATTTTCAAAACCTTACCTATTAAAAGTTTAAACCAGCTAAAACCATTTAACTGATTTTACTTAGTGTAATTTTTTAATTTTTTTTGCCTTGTAAAAACGAATGTAAATAGCTGTAAATAAAATGTTTACATAATAGTGTATTTGCTACAATATGTAAAAAATTACGCTTCAAAACTAGTTTTTGTCGAAGATAAGTATTTACCTTTGCTGTACTAACTAACTTATTGTTATGAGCAAAAAGAAACTGCAAACGCCAGATTTAAGCTATTTAAATCTAGGTGGAAACATTGCTGTAAAGTACCAATTATCTCCAACGGAATTAATTGATGATGCCTTATTAAATAAAGAAGGTACGCTGGCCACTTCGGGGGCACTGGCGGTTGATACCGGAAAGTTTACCGGACGTTCTCCTAAAGATCGTTTTATTGTATGCGACGAAGTAACCGAAGATCAGGTTTGGTGGGGCGATGTAAACATTAAAATTTCTCCGGAAAAATTCGATCAGCTATTTTATAAGCTAACGAATTACCTTGAAGATAAGAAAATCTATGTTCGCGATTCTTCCGCCTGTGCCAATCCGGATTATTCGATATCAATCAGGGTAATTACAGAAACGGCTTATCAGAATCTTTTTGCTCATCATTTGTTTATTCGCCCACAAGAAGATCATTTGGGGATCACACCAGAGTGGACCATCATTGCTGCGCCAGGCTTCCTGGCCGATCCGGCTATTGATGGAACCAGGCAGGAAAATTTCTCCATCATCAATTTTACCAAAAAAATGATTTTGATTGGAGGAACAGGCTATACAGGTGAAATCAAAAAGGGAATTTTTTCTATTTTAAACTTTGTTCTGCCCGTATATAAAAATACCCTTTCCATGCATTGCTCGGCCAATGTGGGTAAAAATGGCGATACCGCTATATTTTTCGGTTTATCAGGCACAGGAAAAACCACCCTGTCAGCCGATCCCGAAAGAGGATTAATAGGCGATGATGAACACGGCTGGGGCAAAGATTCGGTATTTAATTTCGAAGGGGGTTGCTATGCAAAATGTGTAGATTTAACCGAAGAGAAAGAGCCTCAGATCTTTAAGGCGATTAAATTTGGCTCATTACTGGAGAATATTAATTTTTTTCCGGGTACGCAGGAGGTTGATTATAGCAATATCAGTAAAACGGAGAACACCCGTGTAGCCTATCCTATAGATTATATTGACAATGCCATTTTACCATCAATAGCGGCCGTTCCGAAAAATATCTTTTTCTTAACCGCAGATGCGTTTGGGGTATTGCCTCCGATTTCAAAATTAAATGTAGAACAGGCCATGTTCCACTTTATGAGCGGCTATACTGCAAAGGTTGCAGGAACAGAAACAGGGGTAACAGAGCCTCAGTTAACGTTTTCGGCTTGTTTCGGTAAAGCTTTCTTACCACTGCATCCATCTAAATATGCCGCATTATTAGGTGAGAAGATGGAAAAACACCAGGTAAACGTATGGTTAGTAAATACAGGTTGGAGCGGAGGCGCTTATGGTGTAGGTAAAAGGATGAAATTAAGTTATACCAGAGCGATGATTACCGCGGCATTAAACGGAGATTTAGATCATAATAAATATAAGCAACACCACGTATTTAAATTGATGATGCCATTAAATTGTCCAGGGGTACCGAACGAAATTTTAGACCCCTCTAAAACTTGGGATAATCAGGAAGAATACTTTTTAAAGGCCTATGAACTGGCTAATGCCTTCACCGAGAATTTTAAGCAATTTGAACTGACAAAAGTACCAAAAAGCAGACACGAAGCGTTAAAATTATGTTAAATGCACTTTAAAATGCATTTTTTGCACGAAAAATTTGCAATTCGATTTTTTTTTAGTTTTTATTGTGAAAGAATTGCCTCGGCTGGGGCAATTTTTTTGTTATACACCCTTTGGTGATTTACCGGAACAAAATTCTAAGTAACGATTTAATTGCTTATTGATTTATTAATTTGTAATTTAAAATCAATTTATAAATTTGTTTTTCGCAACAATTTCGGATATGAAACGTTGAGTGTAGTACAAAAGAAAAAAACAGCTAAAAATTAAAAACAAGAACTAAAACTAAAATTTCAAAAAAAATGGCAAACGCACCAAAACCAACAACTGTTAAAAAAGAGAGCTCTTCTAGCGCTTCAAATGTATTTGCAACATTCGTTATTCCAATTTGTATTATCATTGGATTCTGTGTTTGGAGATTCGTATTCGGAGAAGGAAGTAACTTTATCGATGGTGACAGAGAAAAATTACCATTACCTGGTAACTATCTTGGAACAGCTTACAAAGGAGGTCCTATCGTAGCGATCCTAGTTGGATTACTATTAGTGGTAATTGTATTCTCTATCGAACGTTTCATCGTTATTGGTAAAGCAAGTGGAAAATCTAGCTTAGACACTTTCATTCGCAAAGTACAAGGTTTATTAAGCGCAGGTAACATCGAGGCTGCAAAAGCTGAGTGTGATAAACAACAAGGTTCAGTTGCTAACGTAATTAAATCTGGTTTGAAAAAATACAGCGAAGTTGAAGCTGATACTAATATGGATGTTGAGCAATCAATCGTTGCTATCCAAAAAGAAGTAGAAGAAGCTACAGCTTTAGAAATGCCAATGTTAGAGCAAAACTTAACCGTAATTGCAACTTTGGTATCAATTGGTACATTAGTAGGTTTATTGGGTACAGTAACAGGTATGATCCGTGCATTCGCCGGTTTAGCAAACTCTGGAGCACCAGATCAGTCAGCATTAGCGGTAGGTATCTCTGAGGCATTGATCAACACTGCAACTGGTATCTTGGTATCTACTGTGGCAATTATCATGTATAACGTATTAACTTCTAAAATCGACAAGTTAACTTACGCTATCGATGAGGCTGGTTTCAGCATCGTTCAAACATACGCTAGTTCGCATAAATAAGAATTTTGAAAAAATTTTTACCGGCTTTATGGAAAACCGGAAAAAAGATCATCATTATTAAAAACTAGTAAAAAATATTATGCCTAGAATTAAAGTTAAAAGAACAAGTACAGTAACAGATATGACGGCCATGTGTGATGTGGCATCATTGTTACTTACTTTCTTCATCTTAACTGCTACAGCAAGGCAACCAGAACCTCTGGCCGTTTCTACACCCTCATCTACGTATGAGTTTAAAGTACCGGCAGAAAATAATGCGATTTTAACAATCGGACAAGGTAAGGTATTCTTTGAAGTAGCAGGAAATAACGTAAGAAGAAGAACATTAGAACTAATGGGCGAGCAATACAGTGTAAAGTTTACACCTGAAGAACTTCAACGTTTCTCAGTAATATCAACTTTCGGTGTGCCGTTTGCAAGTTTAAAAGGATTTATCGCAATGAATGGGTCAGACCGCATGAAACCAGGAGTACAAACTGGTATCCCTACCGATTCTACCGATAATCAATTAAACTCGTGGGTTCTTAATGCTCGTAAAGCAACTAAAGAAATAAATAATCAGGATATGCGTGTGAGTATCAAAGGTGATGCTAAAGAAGAATATCCAGTTGTGAAAAAGATTATTGATGTGCTTCAGAAGCAAAGTGTAAACAAATTTTTATTGGTTACTAACGCTGAAGCTAAAAAGAAATAAGAAATGGCAGAATTAAATACAGGCGGGAAGAAAGCCACACCAAGGGTTGATATGACTCCAATGGTGGATCTAATGTTTCTTTTGGTAACGTTCTTTATCTTAACTACATCAATATCTACACCACAGGCGATGGATATTGCAAAACCAGATAAAAACGAAAAGTTACCTGAAAACAGATTAGAACTGAAAGCAAGTAAAACCATGACCATCTTATTGGGTAAAAAAGATAAGGTAGCTTGGTACATGGGCGTAGCAGGTGAAACTGCTCCAAATATCGAATCTGTATCACAAGTTGGCGAATCTATTGTTAAAAATAGAAAAACTGCTGATGCTTCTGGCGTGGCTGGAGACTTTGTTGTGTTGGTAAAGCCAACCTCAGGATCTACTTTCCAGAACTTTGTTGATATTATGGACGAATTGGAAATTCTTAAAGTTAAGGTTCGTCAGATTGATGATGATAATATCCTTGATAACGAGAAACAGGCCATGAAGGAACAAGGAATTTTATAATCAATAAAAACCAATAGTTATGTCGAAGTTAGATATATTCAGAAAAGAATGGCTTGAAGTGGTTTTTGCGGATAAAAACAAAAGCTATGGTGCGTACCAATTGCGTAAAACCAATGGTGCAAACACCACAAAAGCATTAATTATTGGCTCTGTAATATTTCTAGTGTTATTTTTCTCACCTAAAATCTATAGCCTGATTAAAGGCTCAATGGAGCATGAAGATGAGCAATTAAAAGCACAGGAAGTAATTTTAGCGCCACCACCACCAGTAGATCCTAAAACACCACCACCACCACCGGTAGAGCCGCCGCCACCGAAAGTTGACCAGGTGAAAATGCCACCTCCAATTGTAAAACCTGATATCGAGGTTCGTGATGAACCACCTACGGTTGAAAAGTTGAAGGAAGCAGATCCAGGTCAGAGAGATATCAAAGGTGACCCAACAGCTGATATTGTTATCGCTGAACCGGTAGGTGAAGGACCAAAAAGAGAAGCTGCTGTTGCGGTTGATGATAATAAAGTTTACGACTTTGTTAGTATCGAGAAGCAACCAGAATTTCCTGGAGGTATCTCTAAGTTCTATGGATACTTAAGTAAAGCAATAAAGTACCCGCCAATGGCACAGGAAAACAACGTTCAAGGTAAAGTGTTTTTATCATTCGTTGTTGAAAAAGATGGTAAATTGACTGATATCACAGTTACCCGTGGTTTGGGTAGCGGAACTGATGAAGAAGCCATCCGTGTATTGAAAGCTAGTCCACGTTGGAACCCAGGTATCCAAAATGGTAAGCCGGTAAGGGTAAAATACAACATCAACGTTAACTTTACATTGAACTAATAGTAGATGTTAAATTTTGATATTTTTAAGCAAAAATCGCCTAAACAGCGGTTTTTGCTCATTTTAGGCCTTATCATGTTCGTCTTTTATGTGGTATTGGGGCTTGCATTTATCTTTTGGGAACCAATAGCCCTACGCTTGAGCGCTATTCCGCACTGGGGTAGGATCGCGATTGGAATTTTCTTAATTATTTATGCTTTTGTAAGACTATTAAGCCTAAGCAGGCGAGACTAATCAATGAGAAATTTCCTTTTTATATTCTTAATCCTGGCCCTTGTAGCCTGTAAGCGTAAAAACAAGACTGAAGCAGTTAAAGAAACCCGCACAAGCGGTACACTTAAAATGCTGGTTGATGAAAGCGTTAGCCCTATTGTGCAGGATCAGATTGATATATTCAGTCTGGATTATCCACAGGCAAAAATCGAAACTACAGTAAAGCCGGAAGAAAAACTTTTACCTGTATTTTTAAACGATAGTGTAAGGGTAATTGTGTTGCCAAGGTTATTAACCAAGGCCGAAGAAAAATATTATAACCAGCGGAGTATAAAAATAAACACCTCACGATTTGCTGTAGATGGTATTGCTTTAATTACAAATCAGGGCAATATTGACAGTACAATTAACGTTAAAGATGTGATTGATATATTACGGGGGAAGAAATCAGATAAAAAATTGGTCTTTGATAACGCTTATTCAAGTACCTTTCAATATTTTAAAGAACTGGCTAATATCAGCCAATTTCCAGCTACAGGTGTTTACTCTAAAAATTCCAGCAAAGAAGTAATTAAACTTATTGCAGAAGATAAAAATTTTATTGGTATTTTGGGCGTGAATTGGATCACGGGTAAAGATACAGAGATGAGTGAATACCTTTCTCAGATAAAAGTCCTGGGCGTAAAGAATGTAAAAGGCAAGGTAGGAGATGATCAGTTCTATAAACCAACTCAAGATAACTTAATCAACGGTGTTTATCCTTTCCTAAGAAATATAAATATTATAGATTGCGAAGGAAGAGATGGTTTAGGCACAGGATTTGCAACATGGTTAAGAAGTCAGAGGGGACAATTAATTGTACTTAAATCTGGACTTGGTCCACATAAATTAATGCCAAGACAAATTAACCTGACAAAAGGAAATTAAATTAAAAATTATAAATTGAACCACGAAGTAAATCTAAAGAGACACTTCATTTTTATTAAATAAAAAAACAGAATATCCGATGAAAATTTTAAAGAAAGCAATAACCTTAAATGTAGGTTTGGTGTTGATGGGTTCTGCAGTTTTTGCTCAAGATTTAAATGACGCGAAAAAAGCCATCGACGCGGAGCAGTATCAAAAAGCATCATCAATGCTTAAATCATTGGTGAGTTCAAAAGCATCAGATGGTAATAACTATTACAATCTTGGTTTGGTTTACTTAAAAACCGGTTACATCGACTCTGCTAGAGCCGTATTTACCAAAGGTGTTACCGCTGATCCGAAAAACAACTTAAACTTAATCGGTTTAGGTGAAGCAGATATGTTATCTAATAACCCAAGTTCTGCTAAAACGAACTTCGACAAGGCAGTAGCTTTGGCGTCGAAAGATTACAAAACTTATTTGTATATCGGTAAAGCCTATTTAGCACAGGATAAACCTAGCGATGACGTATCTAAACCTGATTTCACTAATGCTTTGGCCAACATTACTAAAGCAGACGAATTAGATTCTAAAGATAAAGATGCTGAAGTTTTCTTAGCACTGGGTGATGCCTATGCTTTACAGAAGAAAAACTCTGAGGCATTAGGTCCATACATGCGTGTTGGTGATGTTGATCCAAACAACAGAAGAGCTAAAACGCAAATTGGCAAAATGTATAAAGAGTCTAGAGCTTTTCCTGAAGGCGAAAAAGAATTACAAGATGTAATTGCTGCTGATGCAAACTATGGTCCGGCTTACCGCGAGTTAGGTGAGTTATATTTACAATGGAGTAGCTTTGGTACAGATAAAGAAAAAGCAAAAAAAGCTATTGAGAATTACAAAAAATACATGGATTTAACTGATAAATCTTTGGAATCTCAATTGCGTTATGCTCAATTCTTATTTTATGCAAAGGATTTTCCAACTTTAGAGCAAGTAGCAACAGCGATACAAGCCCCTGCTAATGATCCTAAAAGTGCAATTGTTTCTAGAATGAAGGGTTGGGCAGCTTATGAAAATAAAAACTATCCAGCCGCACTTACAAGTATGAATGATTTTTTTGCTAAAGAAAAAGATCCAAACAAAATTCTTGCCTTTGATTATTTATATTTAGGTAAAGCTCAATTAAAAGCTGGTCAAGATAGTTTAGCATTAATCAATATCACTAAAGCTGTAGAAAAAGATTCAACCAATGCTGATGCACTAGCTGAAGTTGCTAAAAGTTTTTACGATGCTAAAAAGTATGCTAAATCATCTGAAATTTATGAGAAAGCTATAAAAGCTAATCCTAACGGAAAAGGAGCTTTATATAACTATTACTATAATGCAATGGCGAATTACTTTGATTACGCAGCAAAATTAACTGCAAAACAAAATCCCTCAAAAGATATCTTAGTAAAAGCTGATTCTTCAATTGCTAAAGTAACACAATTAGCTCCAGAAACTTATGATGCATATTTAACAAGAGCACGTATTAACAGCTTATTGGATGATGAAAAAGAGCCTAAAGGTCTGATGCTTCCTTTCTATGAAGAATACATTAAAAAAATAACTGAAAAACCAGAATTAGCTACTGCAAATGCTAAAAAACTTTCAGAAGCTTATGATACTATTGGTGGTTTTTACTACTATAAAGATAAAGAAAAAGCGAAAGAATATTTTAACAAAAGTGTAGCTGTATATCCTAGTGGAACTTTCGCCGCAGCTAAGTTAAAAGAATTAGCTGCTCCAGCTCCAAAAGGTAAAGGCAAATAATTCGAAAGTTAAATAATTTAGAAAAGGCAGAGTTTGGTTACTCTGCCTTTTTCTTTTACTTTTGCATCACAAATAAAAATTATGCAAGCGCAAAGTTCCTCTATAGATTTTTTACCAATTATATTTCAAGTAGTTGTTGCTTTAGGTTTTGTGGTAACCACATTGGTTGCTACCCACTTTTTAGGCCCAAAACGTAAAACGAGTGATAAGTTAGAAACTTTTGAGGCTGGTATTAAATCAGTAGGTAATGCCCGTCAGCCCTTCTCTATCAAATATTTTGTAGTAGCCATCTTATTTGTACTGTTCGATGTGGAGGTTATCTTTATGTATCCCTGGGCGGTTAATTTCCGTACATTACGAATGGATGGAATGATCGAAATGTTCATTTTCATGGGTACATTGTTGCTAGGTTTTATCTACGTGATCAAGAAAAAAGTTTTAGACTGGAACTAGTCAGTTGGCAGTTTTCAGTTCACAATTGGCAGTTAATAGTTCTCGGTTTAAAAACTGCAAACCGAATGTGTATCACTTACACTAACTCAGGGCTCTTTTAATTATTTAGAAAGATTCTAAATCGAGTAAAGCTAGTTTGTTTGCCTTTAAAATATTGTAAATTTGTTGCTCATTCTGCAAAGGGATGAGCATTTTTTGTTTATAACATGAGTGAAATTAATATAGTTGATGCGCCTCCAGGCATAGAAGGATCTGGCTTTTTTGCCACTTCTTTTGATAAAGTGATTGGTTTAGCCCGCTCAAATTCATTATGGCCATTACCTTTCGCAACTTCTTGTTGTGGAATCGAGTTTATGGCAACCATGGGTTCTCACTACGATTTAGGTCGTTTTGGTGCCGAGCGGCTGAGCTTTTCTCCCCGTCAGGCTGATGTTTTAATGGTTATGGGTACTATCGCTAAAAAGATGGCCCCGGTATTAAAACAGGTTTATATCCAAATGGCAGAGCCACGTTGGGTAATGGCGGTAGGTGCCTGCGCAAGTAGTGGCGGTATTTTCGATACTTATTCCGTATTGCAAGGTATTGATGAGGTTATCCCTGTGGATGTTTACGTTCCGGGTTGCCCACCAAGACCTGAAGCTATTTTAGATGGCTTCCAACGTATTCAGGATTTAGTGAAAAGCGAATCAGGCAGAAGAAGGAATTCTGATTATTACAAAGAACTTTTAGGTCAATACGGCATTAAGTAATGGAAGAAACGACCCTAAATAATGATATCCACGTTAAGCTGACTGAAAAGTTCGGCGAAAAAGTTACTGCCATTTCTGAGCCTTATGGTTTATTAACCTTTGTAACTTATAAAGATGTGATCATCAATGTATTATCGTTCCTTAAAAACGATTTAAGTTTTAATTTCTTAACCGATATTACCGCGGTTCATTATCCTGGTAAAGATCATGGTATTGCAGTGGTTTACCACCTGCACAACATGGTGGGGAAAGTTAGAATTAGGATTAAGGTTTTCATTTCAGAGCAAAATCCAACTATTCCTACAGCAACAACTATTTGGAAAGGTGCCAACTGGATGGAGCGCGAAACTTATGATCTGTTTGGGGTTAAATTTGAAGGTCACCCTGATTTACGCCGTATTTTAAATATGGATGATTTAGGCGTTCATCCAATGTTGAAACAATATCCATTGGAAGATCCGAACAGAGTAGATAAAAAAGACGAATTTTTTGGAAGGTAAACTATGAATCATAACCATCCGGTATTTACAGATAACGACCCGCAAAGTGAGCTGGTAACCCTAAACTTAGGCCCAACACACCCTGCAACACACGGCGTTTTTCAGAACGTTTTGCAATTAGATGGCGAACGTATTGTAAGCGGCGTTTCTACTATTGGGTACATTCACCGTGCATTCGAAAAGATTGCCGAACATCGCCCGTTTTATCAAATTACCCCACTTACCGATCGTTTAAACTACTGCTCGTCGCCTATTAACAATATGGGCTGGCATATGACGGTTGAGAAGCTGTTAAACATTCAGATGCCGAAACGTGTAGATTATCTTCGGGTAATCATTATGGAACTTTCGCGTATTGCCGATCACATTATCTGTAACACGATTATTGGTCAGGATACGGGAGCAACCACCACTTTCTTATACCTTTTCCAGTTCCGTGAGCATATTTACGAAATCTTCGAAGAAGTTTGTGGCGCACGTTTAACCACAAATATTGGCCGCATCGGTGGTTTCGAAAGAGATTTCAATGATATTGCCTTTGCTAAAATCGATAAGTTTTTAAAAGAATTCCCTAAAGCATTAAAAGAGTTCGAAAATCTGTTAACACGTAACCGTATTTTTATTGACAGAACCGCGGGTGTTGCAGAGGTAACTAAAGAAACCGCTTTAGAATACAGCTGGACCGGCCCGCTTTTACGTGCTACCGGTGTAGATTATGATGTTCGTGTAAGCGATCCATATTCTTCATATCAGGATTTCGACTTTGAAGTGCCGGTTGGTACAAGCGGTGATATTTATGATAGGTATTTAGTACGTAACGAAGAGATGTGGCAAAGTCTTCGCATTGTTGAACAGGCGCTTGTGAAGTTAAAAACAGAGCCAAAAGGTATTTTCCATGCCGATGTTCCTGAATTTTACCTTCCTCCAAAACAAGAAGTTTACAACAATATGGAGGCATTGATCTATCACTTCAAAATTGTGATGGGTGAGATTGATGCACCAAAAGCAGAAGTTTATCACGCTGTAGAAGGCGGAAACGGTGAATTAGGATTCTATCTGATTAACGATGGAGGCCGTACACCATACCGTTTACACTTCCGCAGGCCAAGTTTTATAAACTACCAAATGTTTGCACCAATGAGCGAAGGCATGTTATTGTCTGATGCCATTATCAACATGAGTAGTATGAATATTATTGCAGGAGAATTAGATGCTTAAAGTAGAAGAACAAACACCTGTAGTGTTTTCGTCAGAATTGCTAGCCAAATTTGATGATGTAAAGAGCCGTTATCCGGCAGATAAGAGCAAATCAGCTTTGCTACCACTTTTGCACATGGTACAAGCAGAATACCTTTGGGTAAGTACATCAGCAATGGATAAAGTTGCTGAATATTTAAATATTCAGCCAATTGAAGTTTACGAGGTAGCAACATTTTATAGCATGTACTTCTTAAAGCCACAAGGCAAATATGCTTTGGAAGTTTGTCGTACCGGTCCATGCTGTTTAGTTGGAGCCGAAAAAATATTAAGCCACCTGGAAAACAAGTTAGGTGTTAAAGAAGGTGAAGTTACCGCCGATGGTTTATTCAGCTTTAGAGGAGTTGAATGTTTAGCCGCCTGTGGTTTCGGACCGGTGTTACAAATTAGCCCGGAATATACTTTCTACGAAAACCTTACTGAAACCAGTGTAGATAAATTGATTGAAGATTTGAAAAATAAGTCCTAAGTCGAGAGTCTTAAGTCGAGAGTCGTTATGATTTTGGACTAAGGACTATGGACTACAGACTATAGACTAATTAAAATGTCTCGAAAACTGTTACTTGAGCATATAAACGTACCAGGCATCAATACACTTGAAGTCTATCGCCAAAAAGGCGGGTATCGTGCTGTGGAAAAAGCCCTTAAAACTTTAACACCTGAAGAAATTGTTGAAGAAGTTAAGAAATCGGGCTTACGCGGTCGCGGAGGTGCGGGTTTCCCAACCGGAATGAAATGGAGCTTTTTGGCTAAACCAGAAGGTGTTGCACGTTATTTGGTGTGTAATGCTGATGAATCAGAGCCAGGAACCTTTAAAGACCGTTATTTAATGACCTATATTCCCCATGCTTTAATTGAGGGAATGATTGTATCAAGTTTCGCATTAGGTGCCAAGGTTTCTTACATCTATGTACGTGGCGAAATGATGCCACAGATCCGCATTTTAGAAAAAGCAATTGCTGAAGCTAAAGCTGCCGGATGGTTAGGTAAAAACATTTTAGGAACAGGTTACGATTTAGAATTATATGTTCAGCCAGGTGGTGGTGCTTACATTTGCGGTGAAGAAACTGCTTTGTTAGAATCGTTAGAAGGTAAAAGAGGTAATCCACGTATTAAACCACCGTTTCCGGCAATTGCAGGTTTATATGGTTGCCCTACTGTGGTGAATAATGTTGAGTCGATTGCAGCAGTTGTACCGATTATTAACGATGGTGGTGATGAATATGCAAAAATTGGTATCGGTAGAAGTACAGGTACAAAATTAATATCGGCATCGGGTAATTTAGTAAGACCAGGTGTTTACGAAATCGAATTGGGTTTACCTGTAGAAGAATTTATCTACTCGGATGAATATTGCGGTGGTATTGCCAATGGTAAACGTTTAAAGGCAACGGTTGCAGGTGGATCATCTGTGCCAATTTTACCTGCTAATTTAACCTTGAAATATGCCAACGGCGAGCCTCGTTTAATGAGTTACGAATCGTTGTCAGAAGGTGGATTTGCTACAGGAACCATGATGGGTTCAGGTGGTTTTATCGCTTTTGATGAAGATCAGTGTATCGTTAGAAATACCTGGAATTTTTCACGTTTTTATCACCACGAAAGCTGTGGACAATGTTCGCCTTGCCGTGAGGGTACCGGATGGATGGAAAAAGTGTTGCACAAAATCGAACACGGCCATGGCAGCATGGAAGATGTTGATTTATTGTGGGATATTCAACGCAAAATTGAAGGAAATACAATCTGTCCGCTGGGTGATGCAGCAGCTTGGCCAGTAGCCAGTGCAATCCGTCACTTCAGGGATGAATTTGAATGGCACATTAAAGAACCGGTTAAAAGTCAGAGCCAAAACTACGGTATTGCAAATTATGCAACCCCGATTGAAAAAGCTCCGGTAACGGAAGAGAAATAGAATATAAGGCATCACAGTTTATGAATGCAAATTCTAAGGTCGCATTTTGCGACCTTAAAAGAATAACTTAACACAATGAATATGTAAATGAAAGAAGAAATATCACCAGCAATCATCCCCAACGAAGTAATAGTTAATAAAATATATCTTTTTAGAGGAGTTAAGGTGATGTTAGATTCTGATTTGGCAGAGCTCTTTGGCGTTGAGACTAAAAGATTAAAAGAACAAGTTAGAAGAAATATAGAGCGTTTTCCAGAACACTTTATGTTCGAATTGACGAAAGAAGAAAATGAAGTTCTAAGGTCACAATTTGTGACCTTAGAACAAGGAAAATATTCAAAGTATCTTCCGTTTGCATTTAGCGAGCATGGTATTTTGCAACTATCAAACGTTTTAAAAAGCAAACAGGCGATAGAAGTAAGTATTAAAATTATTGATGTGTTTGTACAGCTTAGAACGATGCTTTTAAGCAATACAGAAATAAGATTAGAAGTAGAAAAGATTAAAAAGAAGGTAGATAACCAAGATAAAAATATTGAAGTGATCTTCAGGTATTTTGATGAGCTACTAGAACAGAAAGCACAACCAAGAAAAGAAATTGGTTACAAAACCTCGAAAGAGAAATAATATAAAATAGAATTGGTTCGTGGAGACACGAACCAAGGCGAGATAAAAAAAAGAATATCATTAACCATGAGTGAAAAAGTTAAGGTTACGATAGATGGGATAACAGTAGAGGTTGATAACGGAACAACCATTCTGAATGCTGCAAGGCAGATCGGAGGGGATATTGTTCCACCAGCAATGTGCTATTATTCTAAATTACAAGGCAGTGGCGGTAAATGCCGTACCTGTATTGTAAAAGTGACTAAAGGTTCGGAGAAAGATCCTCGCCCAATGCCAAAGTTGGTGGCTTCTTGCCGCACAACCGTAATGGATGGGATGGAAGTGCTTAACATTACTTCACCAGAAGTTTTGGAAGCACGTGCAGGCGTTGTAGAGATTTTATTGATTAACCACCCCTTAGATTGCCCTGTTTGCGATCAGGCAGGAGAGTGCGATTTGCAGAATTTGGGCTACGAACATGGTTTGCAAAAAACAAGGTATGAGTTTGAGCGTCGTACTTTCGAGCGCATCGATATAGGTGATAAGATCCAGTTGCACATGAACCGTTGTATTTTATGCTACCGTTGTGTTTTCACTGCTGATCAGATTACTAATAAACGTGTACATGGTATCTTAAACCGTGGCGATCACTCTGAAATTTCTACTTACATTACCCAGGCTGTTGATAACGATTTCTCAGGAAACGTAATCGATGTTTGTCCTGTAGGTGCCTTAACCGATAAAACTTTCCGTTTTAAAAACCGTGTTTGGTTTACCAAGCCAGTTGATGCGCACCGCGATTGCGATCACGAAAAATGCAACGGTAAAGTAACACTTTGGTATAAAGGAGCTGATGTTTTACGTGTTACTGCACGTAAAGATCAGTTTGGTGAAGTAGAAGAATTTATTTGCAATACTTGCCGCTTTGATAAAAAAGCAACTGCTGATTGGGTAATTGAACACCCAACGCACATTGATGATACTTCGGTAATTGCATCTAACCACTACGAAACATTAAAACCTTTGCATGTTATTCAGCCAAATGAGGCATTACAAGCTGCAAATGAAATTGAATTACATAAAACAGTTAAATACTAATGGATAGCGCTTTTGTTATAGAAAAATTTATCCTGGTAGCTGTAATTTTCGGCATCAGTTTAGTTATTGCCATGTATTCTACTTATGCAGAACGTAAGGTTGCTGCATATTTACAAGATCGCTTAGGTCCGGATAGAGCTGGTCCCTTTGGTATTTTACAACCATTGGCCGATGGATTAAAAATGTTTATGAAAGAGGAGATTATTCCGACATCATCAAACAGATTTTTATTTATCGCTGGGCCCGGTTTGGCTTTGCTTTGTGCCTGTATCGGTACTGCAGTTATTCCATGGGGTAGCCCTGTTTTAATTGCTGGCAAAACTATTCCACTGCAGGTTTCAGATATCAACGTTGGTGTTTTATACATTTTCGGCGTAGTATCTTTAGGTGTTTATGGTGTAATGATTGGTGGATGGGCCTCTAACAACAAATACTCTTTGTTAAGTGCGATCCGTGCAGCTTCACAGAACATCAGTTATGAAATTGCAATGGGATTATCAATCATCGCTTTGCTTTTAATGACCAATACTTTAAGCTTAAAGGAAATTGTTGATCAGCAACATGGCTGGAGATGGAATGTATTATATCAGCCACTTGGATTTTTAATCTTTATGGTTTGTTCTTTTGCCGAAACTAACCGTGCGCCATTCGATTTACCGGAATGTGAAACGGAATTAATCGGTGGTTATCATACCGAATATTCCTCAATGAAATTAGGATTTTACCTGTTTGCTGAGTATATCAATATGTTCGTATCATCTGCAGTAATGGCGGCTTTATACTGGGGCGGTTATAATTACCCTGGTATGGATTCGATGGCGGTGTGGTTAGGCCCAACCTGGGCACCACTTTTTGGTACGGCAGTTTTCTTCGGTAAAATATGTGCGTTCATCTTTTTCTTCATGTGGGTACGTTGGACAATCCCTCGTTTCCGTTACGATCAATTGATGAATTTAGGTTGGAAAGGTTTAATACCTTTGGCTATTGCCAATATTATAATAACAGGGGTTGTGATTGCGATTATTGAGAAGTTTTAATTATGGAATCATTAAGTAATAAGAAAAAAGTACTGGAACAAAAGCCATTGAGCTTTATGGAGCGGATGTACCTACCGGCAATTGCCAAGGGCATGGGCATCACTATCAGTCACTTATTTAAGAAAGAGGCAACAATAAGATATCCTGAAGTAGAACGCGAATTTTCGACCAACTTTAGGGGGATGCACTCGCTAAAACGCGATGAGAATGGTAAAGAGCGTTGTACTGCCTGTGGTTTGTGCGCTTTATCTTGTCCGGCTGAAGCCATTACCATGATTGCTGCAGAACGTAAACCCGAGGAGAAAGATTTATATCGCGAGGAAAAATATGCAGCAACTTACGAAATTAATATGTTGCGTTGCATTTTCTGTGGATTGTGTGAAGAGGCTTGTCCAAAAGAGGCAATTTACTTAGATGGCCCGATTGTACCTGCTGATTATTTACGTAAAGATTTTATTTACGGAAAAGATAAGCTGGTAGAGGCACCATTGGAAATGAAAAAATAGTTAGATAGAATCGTCATGCTGACTCGTTTCAGTATCTATCAAGCCAGATCCTGAAATAAATTCAGGATGACGAAGACATAAATAAAATTGCTTAAGCCTCGGTTCGTGTCTTCACGAAACGAAAGAATAATTAATGGTTTGTGGAGACACAAACCATGGAACATAAATAAATAAACAATTAATGAGTACACAAGTATTCTATTTCGTAGCCACATTAAGTATCATCTTTTCGCTGCTGGTGATTTTTGCAAAAAATCCAATCCACAGTGTATTGTACTTAATCCTTACCTTTTTTACCTTCACTGTTCATTATGTGCTGTTAAACGCGCAGTTTTTAGCGGTAGTAAACTTTATCGTTTACATGGGGGCCATCATGGTATTGTTCCTTTTTGTACTGATGCTACTTAACCTGAACAAAGAAACTGAACCAAGTAAATCACCTTTGATCAAAATTGTAGGGGTAATTGCCGGCGGCTGTTTGGTTGTAACCTTAATTGGTTCTTTAAAATCAGCAAGTATTACAAGCCCATTGATTTTGAAAAATCCAGGATTAGGATTGGTAGAAAATCTGGGCAAGGAGCTTTTTGGCCCATTCTTATTACCATTCGAATTGTCATCTCTATTACTGTTGGCAGCAATGGTTGGTGCCGTTTTATTATCTAAAAGAGATGAGGTAGAAGCATAATGGAAAATTTATTCACACAAGCAGCAGGCGTTCCGCTAAACCACTACATTTATTTAAGTGCCATTATTTTTTCTATTGGTGTAATAGGTGTACTTACCCGAAGAAATGCCATTGTTATTTTTATGTCGGTTGAGCTGATGCTTAATGCAGTTAACTTACTTTTAACAGCATTTTCGGTTCATAACAATGACCCATCAGGGCAGGTTTTCGTATTCTTCATTATGGCATTGGCAGCTGCAGAGGTTGCAGTAGGCCTGGCAATTATCGTAATGGTTTATAGAAATACGAAATCAGTAGATATTAATGTTTTAAATCGCCTTAAGTGGTAAATATATAATAAGAATGACAATAGAACAATTGATTTGGTTGGTTCCGTTACTTCCTTTTTTAGGGTTTGTAATTAATGGGCTAGGCAGAAACTCTTTATCTAAAGGACTTGTTGGTATTATCGGAAGCGGGGTAATCCTGGCCTCCTTTATCATCAGCGTAGTTATTTTCTTTAGTTTACAAGGCGACACACAAAAATCTCACGAAGTATTTTTATTCGATTGGATTAGCGCGGGCGCATTACACATTCCATTATCTTTCCTGGTTGATCCTTTAAGTTCGATTATGCTTTTGATCATCACTGGAATTGGTTTCCTGATCCATTTATATTCTACCAGCTACATGCATGATGATGCTGGATTTGGGAAATTTTTCTCTTACCTGAACCTGTTTGTATTCTTCATGCTTTTATTGGTATTGGGTTCAAACTATATCGTCATGTTTATCGGCTGGGAGGGCGTAGGTTTATGCTCTTACCTGTTAATCGGGTTCTGGTATACAAACAGTGCTTATGCTTCAGCAGCTAAAAAAGCTTTTGTAATGAACCGTATTGGTGATTTAGGCTTTTTATTAGGTGTGTTCTTAATCTTCACCACTTTCGGTAGTGTAGAATTTGCTAAAGTTTTCCCTCAAGCAGCTAATATGTTGCCAGGCAATGATACGCTGGTTTTAATTACCATTTTATTGTTTATTGGTGCCTGCGGTAAATCGGCACAGTTGCCATTGTTTACCTGGTTACCAGATGCAATGGCCGGACCAACGCCAGTTTCGGCTTTGATTCACGCAGCAACGATGGTAACCGCTGGTATTTACATGATTGCACGTTCGAGCGTGTTGTTCGATCTTGCGCCGCTTACCCAGCACATCATTGCTATTGTTGGCGCAGCTACAGCTTTAATTGCAGCAATTATTGCTTTAACGCAGACTGATATTAAAAAAGTATTGGCTTATTCAACAGTGTCTCAATTGGGATATATGTTTTTAGGTCTGGGTGTTGGTGCTTATACAGGTTCATTTTTCCATGTATTAACTCACGCATTCTTTAAAGCACTATTATTCTTGGGCGCTGGTTCGGTAATCCATGCCATGCACCATGAACAAGATATGCGCCATATGGGCGGATTGAGAAAGAAACTTCCTGTTACTTTTTTAACTATGCTGATCGGTACCATTGCCATTGCGGGTTTACCACCATTCTCTGGTTTCTTCTCGAAAGACGAAATTTTGGCTTACGCTTTTCAATATAGTCCGGTTCTTTGGGGAATTGGTGTATTAACGGCGTTTTTAACAGCATTCTATATGTTCAGAATGATGTTTTTAACCTTTTCTGGCAAATACCGTGGAACACATCATGAAGAAAGCCATGTGCACGAATCGCCAAAAGCAATGACTTTACCTTTAATCATTTTAGCTATTTTTGCTGCAATTGGTGGAGCAATCAACTTCCCGCATATTTTTGGTGGAAACGAATGGTTGGCACATTGGTTAACTGGAGCAGGTGTTGCACAGCACGAATTGGATTTAAGCCACTCAACTGAAATTGGTTTAATGGCAATATCGGTAACCGCCGCTGTAGCAGCTTTATTTTATGCTTATAGCAGATATGTAAGGGGAGCACGTGTTCCTGTTGCTGATGAAGCACCACGTTCTGCATTGGCAAAATTATCGTACAATAAATTCTACCTGGATGAGATTTATGATTTCCTGATCACTAAACCATTAGATGCACTTTCGAAATTCTTTTATAGGATTATTGATAACAAAGTTATCGATGGAATTGTGAACGGACTGGGATGGAGTACAAATGAGGCCAGTAAAGGCATCCGTTTGTTGCAAAGTGGAAACGTAGGCTTCTATATATTTATGATGGTATTCGGTATCATCGCATTACTATTATATACATTTAGTTACATATTATAAAAAGGGTTCAAAATTAAATAATGGAACAACTTTTACTACTTATATTTCTTCCGCTTGTAGGTGCTATTATTACTGCATTTACGGGTAAGTCGGCTAAAATAGTTTCGACCATATTTTCGGTTGTTTCTTTAGGTTTGGCTTTGGTTATCGCCTGCAATTTCATTCCAAATGCAAGTACCCAATTTGAGGTTAATTTGCCGTGGATTGCAGACTTAGGCATCAATTTCCACGCAGGTATTGATGGCATCAGTATGCTTGTGGTATTGCTAACCAATTTACTGGTACCAATTATTATTTTATCAAGCTACAATCATGACTATAAAAATCCGGCTGCATTTTATGCCTTGATTTTATTTATGCAATGTGGCCTATTATTGGTATTTACTGCATTAGATGCATTCTTGTTCTATATCGGATGGGAAGCAGCATTAATTCCAATCTACTTTATCTGTGCCATCTGGGGAGGAAAAGACCGAATCCGGATCAACATGAAATTTTTCGTGTATACCATTGGAGGTTCGTTATTTATGTTGATGGGTATTATTTACCTATATCTTCAAAACCCGGCACACAATTTTGATATCCAGGCTTTTTATGCTTTAAACTTAGATAGTGCACAGCAAGGATGGATTTTCTGGGCTTTCTTTATTGCTTTTGCCATTAAGATGCCGATTTTCCCTTTCCACACCTGGCAGCCAGATACGTATACAGCCGCTCCCACACCAGGAACAATGCTCTTATCAGGTATCATGTTAAAAATGGGTATCTATGGTGTAATTAGATGGCTGTTGCCAATTGTTCCGGCAGGCGTTCACGATTGGGGCCAGGTAGTTATCATTCTATCGATCATCGGTATCGTTTACGCTTCGCTAATTGCCTTTACACAAAAGGATGCCAAACGTTTAGTAGCTTATTCATCTATTGCTCACGTTGGATTAATATCGGCAGGTATTTTCGCTTTTAACCAGCAAGGTATGCAAGGTGCAATGGTACAAATGTTGAGCCACGGGATTAACGTAGTAGGTTTATTCTTTGTTTTAGATATCATCTTCTCTCGTGTTAAAACCAATAAAATTGAAGAATTGGGTGGAATTGCAAAAGTAGCACCACAGTTGGCGCTTACTTTTCTGATCATTGTTTTAGGCACAGTAGCGTTACCGGGAACAAACGGATTTATTGGCGAGTTTTTATTGCTGATGGGCGTTTACAACTACGGCATTTGGGCTGCAGCTCTTGCAGGGTTAACCATTATCTTCGGTGCAGTTTACATGTTACGCATGTACCAGAATGTAATGCTGGGCGAAACCAATAGCTTAACCATCACTTTCACCGATATTAAAGGAACTGAAAAATTGGTTCTTTATACAATTTGTGCACTGATTATTGTTTTGGGTGTTTATCCGAAACCAATTTTGCACTTAACAGAGGCGTCTGTACAACATTTATTAGAACAGGTAAATCAAAAATTAAACACAGTAAATTAAGCAATGAATATTATTATAACCATTAGTATAACAGCTTTTATAGTGCTTTATGCAGGTTTGTTTAAGGCAAATAAAGCATTACTACCACTTACCGTTGTTGGCTTACTTACTGCATTAGGATTTACTTTTTGTGCATGGAATGGCAATGCTGTTCATTTCGGAATGATGCAGACAGATAACTTTGCTCTGGCATTTTCAGGGATCTGTATTATCGGTACACTTTTAATCTTTTTATTAACACAGAATTATTTCCACGCCAAAAGCGATAACATAGCCGAATATTATACCTTAATTCTTTTCGCACTTGCGGGAATGATTATGATGGTATCGTATAAAAATATGGCCATGTTATTTGTAGGCTTAGAAATCATGTCCGTGAGTTTATATATTTTGGCAGGTATCCGTAAAAAGGATTTTGCCTCTAACGAAGCTTCCTTAAAATATTTCTTAATGGGTGCCTTCTCCACAGGCTTCCTGTTATTTGGTATCACCTTAATTTATGGTGCTACAGGATCATTTGATTTAGATAAAATACAAGCCTATCTGGTAAATAGCCAAGTTATTGCTCCAATATTCTATCCAGGCGTTATCCTGATGATGATTGGCTTAAGTTTTAAGGTTGGTGCTGCCCCATTCCACTTCTGGACTCCAGATGTATACGAAGGCGCTCCGTCTTTAATCACCACTTTCATGAGTACCGTGGTTAAAACTGCAGGTTTTGCTGCTTTCTTACGTTTATTTGCTGGTGCATTTGCGCCGCTTCACGATTTCTGGGTTGTACCTTTAATGGTTATCGTTTGTTTAACCTTATTTATCGGAAACGTAACCGCCTTATTCCAAAAAAACTTCAAACGCATGCTGGCTTACTCTAGTATTTCGCATGCAGGCTACTTATTGTTTTCGCTTATCGTATTAACTAAAAACTCTGGCAACAATGTTTTGGTTTATGCAGCAGCTTATACATTCGCATCTATCATTGCCTTTGCAGTTTTAATTTTGGTAAAACAAAAAACAGGTAGCGATAGCTTTGATAGCTTTAATGGTTTGGCTAAGCGTAATCCATTAGTGGCATTGTGCTTAACTGTTGCCATGCTTTCTTTAGCGGGTATTCCTTTAACTGCGGGTTTCATAGGGAAATATTTAATGTTCCTGAATGTGATGACAGAGTATAAGACTTTACTTGTTGCATTTGCGATTTTAAATGCGCTGGTTGGCTTCTATTATTATTTTAGGGTAATTGTAGCCATGTGGTTTAAAGATGGCGCAGAAACAGAACTTTCAACACCAGGCCAATATAAAGTGGTTTTACTTGTTTCGGTAGTAATTACAATTTTAATGGGTATATATCCATCGCTTATTTTAAATTTGATATAAAATTTAGATGCCGCAGAAATTTGAACACCTGAAGCAGTTTTGATGATCATTAATTAGTTAATGCTCAATTGAAACGATGCAGTATCAATCACTTTTTTTTGTTTCTTTTTATTTATAGCATTAAATTTTTTATTCAACGAAATAATAACTTCTTTAAAAAGAAGTGAGTCAATATGCTTTTTGGGGTCGTTACTTACTATCGGAGTTAAATACAGTTTGCAATTAGGGTAGCGAGAGAACGTTTGAACAATTGACCACATAAAAACATCATCTATTAGTTCCTCTTTACTATTAAAATTTAAATAAACGCTACTGTAAAGCTTTTCTTTATTCAAAACAACCTCCTTCCCATTTGGAAGTTTAAATGTTTTATGAGGTATTTCATCATTGATATCATATATTGCTAACTGTAACATTTTACCTTCTCCTTTCCTATAAACGCTACTAGCCGGCAAGTACATTTTGCCATCGCTAAGTGTTATCAATGTTACGACGCCTGTCAAATCGGGGTTTTTCAAAAAAGAATTTACATGAGCCGTATCATATCGCCAACTATTGTAATCATATGGATTACCGTAATATGAACCGTAAACTAGTGAGTCTGGTATATCTGGAAATATTTTTGCAGTAGCTCCCGTATCATTGGTATATAAATAAATGGGTTTATATTTTTTTAATACACTATCTATTTTGTTTAATACGATTTGGTGCCGGTGATCTTGTACAACGCTTTCCTTAATCACTCTATTTTTCTCTATTTTTTCAAAAAAAGGGGCAAAAATTATAAATAAATCAAACAATATAAAGATGCCTACAACAAAATAATAAAGGTATATATAGGTTTGCGATTCGGCATACACCTTATCATATTCGGCATACATTTTTGCATATGCCGCATCTTGGGCTGCTTGTTGTTCTTCAGTATATGGAGGTGGCGTATACTCTCCGGTATCTCCGTAACTATCGTATTTGCTCCTTTTTTCGGGATTGCTAAGCACTTCATATGCTTTATAAACTCTTCTAAAATGGCTGTCGGAATCTTCCTCTTTGTTTACATCAGGATGATACTTGTGTGCTAATTTTCTAAAAGCACTTTTTATTTCATCGGTTGTTGCGTATTTTTCAACACCTAAATCTTTATAGTAGTCTATTTCCATAGCACTTAATTTAAGGGTTGCTTAACGCCATTTTGCCTTTATACTCATTTATCGGATGTAGATGTTAGATCTTCATGCTTTCTATGGGGAAGTTAATATCAATTTTTTATAAAAGCAAAAAGGATGATTTGAACGATTTTTTTTTTGAGGCTATTCTTTAATAATTATTTGTAGTTTTACGGATAATTGAATATGCACGATTTTTGGAATAACCTGCATCAACTACTTGACCCCGAAAAATTATTGAGGGAGGGTGGTTTCTATCTAGTCATATTCGTTATCTATGCAGAAACAGGCCTGTTTTTTGGTTTTTTTCTTCCAGGTGATTATTTATTGTTTTTAGCGGGGATGTTTGTTGCAACAGGCAAGCTTGATGTGAACATTGCTGTACTTTTGGCAGGCTTATGTGTTGCAGCCATTTCAGGGAATTTTACCGGTTATTGGTTCGGGCGTAAAACTGGGCCTGTATTGTATACCAGAAAAGACAGTTTCTTTTTTAAAAAGAAATATTTAAAAGCTGCAGAAGATTATTATCATAAACAAGGTGCCTTTGCGTTAATAATGGGCAGATTTGTACCGATTGTTAGAACTTTTGCACCGATTTTTGCGGGGGTTGTAAAACTAGACTTTAAAAAATTTGCTTTATATAATGTAGTGGGTGGGGTACTTTGGATCTGTTCCTTAACTTTGCTTGGTTATTTTTTAGGCAAAAGATTTGAAAAAGAAATAAACGATTATTTATTATATATTATTATTGGCTTTATTCTTATTACAACTATACCATTATTAATTACCTTTGTAAAAAGTAAAGTAGTGAGTGGTCCTGAAGAGGATAAAACAGATTTAAATTAAAAATGGCAAAAGACGATCATCACGCGTGGCATAGCGTATCTCCCGGACATAATGTTCCAGAAATTGTAAACGCAATTATTGAAATTCCAAAAGGTTCAAAAGCAAAATACGAAATAGATAAAGAATCTGGCTTAATTAAGTTAGACAGGGTTCTTTTTTCATCCGTAATGTATCCTGCAAACTATGGTTTTATTCCGCAAACTTATTGCGATGATAAAGATCCATTGGATATTCTGGTGCTTTGCTCAGTAGATGTTTACCCAATGACATTGATCGAGGCGAAAGTGGTTGGTGTAATGCATATGGTTGATAATGGCGAACAGGACGATAAAATTATTGCCGTAGCTGCTCACGATATGTCGGTAAACTATATTAATGATTTAGATGAGTTGCCTCCACACCAAATGAAAGAGATTGTTCGTTTCTTTCAGGATTATAAAGCATTAGAAGATAAAAATGTAACTATCGAACATTTACTTGGTGTTCGTTATGCGCATAAAGTAATTAAAGAAAGCATAGAACTTTATAACACAACATTTAGAGAATTAGCTTAATGGATTTACCCACGGTATGTTTGTTTTTAAATTTAGAGCTAAGTGCAATCCTGCCCACAAACGTAGTTTTGGTTGCTGTACAAGAACCTGATACCACTTCCGTAGGCTGGCGATTATTCTTTGCATTATTTTTGGTGTTACTTAACGGATTTTTTGTTGCAGCAGAGTTTGCAATTGTAAAAGTTCGGGCATCACAAATTGAAATTAAAGCAAAAACGGGCAGTCGTGTAGGCAAAATGGCCAAAGGGATTATTCATAATCTTGATGGGTATTTAGCCGCCACACAGCTAGGTATAACGCTTGCATCACTCGGCTTAGGTTGGGTAGGTGAAGGCGTTATGCATACTATTTTCAAAAATCTTTTCGATAGTTTACAATGGGGTTTAAGCGATGCTTCTATCCATACCGCATCTACGATTGTTGCCTTTTCGCTCATTACAGTTATGCATATTGTATTTGGCGAATTAGCACCGAAATCTTTTGCCATCCAACGGCCAGTAGCTACAACCCTTTTCGTTTCTGTTCCACTGCAAATATTTTATGTGGTATTTAAGCCATTCATTTGGACGTTAAATAGCCTTGCTGCTATCATTCTTAAACCATTCGGAATCGACACTTCCAGTGGGCACGAATCGCTACACAGTACCGAAGAACTTCAGTATTTATTAGATCAGGGTAAAGAAAGTGGTGCATTAGATAATAACGAACATGAGCTGATTAAAAACGTATTCGATTTTAATGAGCGCGTGGTTAAGAATATCATGGTACCTCGGACCAAGATTTCTGGTATTGAATTAACTTCTCCAAAAGAAGAAGTGATTGATACGATTATTAAAGAAGGATATTCCCGCTTGCCGGTTTATGATGAAATTATGGATAAAATCGTTGGAATTATCCATGCAAAAGACATCTTGCCATTAGTAGCCGCAGGTAACCAGCACTGGACATTAAACGATATCATCAGAAAACCATATTTCGTTACAGAAACCAAGAAAATTAACGATCTGATGAGCGAACTGCAAAGTAACCGCATACAGATTGCGATTGTATTAGACGAGTTTGGGGGAACAGCTGGTATGGTTACCTTAGAAGATATTGTTGAAGAGCTTGTTGGAGAAATTCAGGATGAATACGATGAAGAAAAGCCGCTGGTAGAAAAAGTTTCTGACAATGAGTTTATCGTAAATGCGTTCGCTACTGTATATGATGTAAACGAGCATCTGCCTCACGATTTACCTGAGGATGAAGATTTCGATACCATTGGTGGACTCGTTTCTCACGTTTTTGAACGTATTCCTGAGGTAGGTGAAAGCAACGAATCATATGGTTACCTGTTTACTATCCTTAAAAAGACAGAACAGAACATCGAAACCATTAAATTAGAATTGGTGATCAATAAAGCAGATATGGTTGATAATCATTAATTTCAACTATGCATATTTTTTATACACCAGATATAACCCAAAATACTTACACACTTAACGAAGAAGAGAGCAAACACTGCGTTAGGGTACTTCGCCTTACTATTGGCTCGATCGTTAACCTGGTTGATGGGAAAGGCGGTTTTTACACTGCTGAAATCACCACTGATAATCCAAAAAAAGTTTCTTTATCTATTTTAAAAGTAGAAACTGAGTTCCATAAAAGAAATCATTACTTACACATTGCTGTTGCACCAACTAAAAATATCGACCGTATAGAATGGTTTTTAGAGAAAGCCACAGAGTTGGGCATTGATGAGATTACGCCAATTATTACCGATCGATCGGAGCGTAGGATAGTTAAAGAAGATCGTCTGAATAAAGTAATTACTTCTGCCGTAAAACAATCTATTAAAGCTTATCATCCTAAATTAAACGATGCCATTTCTTTTGATGCTTTTTTAAAAGAACCATTTGATGGTGATAAACTAATCGCGCATTGTATCGATAACGGTGAGAAACAATATATATCCAAACTTGTAGCTCCACATCAAAAATATTTAATTCTTATTGGTCCTGAAGGAGATTTCACACCTGATGAAGTTAATTTAGCTTTGAACAAAGGCTTTAAAGCATTAACTTTAGGTGATAACAGGTTGCGCACAGAAACGGCTGCATTATCTGTTTGTTTTGAAATCAATTACCTTAACCGATAATCAATTTGAAATTTTCAGTTTTCAGTTTTCAATTTTCCAGGTTTCAGCTTTGGTCTTTCAGCTTTAGTCTTTTAGCTCTTAGCTTTGTGCTTTTTGCTTTTAGCGCTCTTCCACCAACCTACCGCATGGCCAAATTAAAGTATAACGGAGGTGGCGATTGGTATGCCGACAGAACAGCCCTGCCTAATTTAATTGCATATTGCAACGCGAATTTGAAAACTAATTTTTATGCTGAAGAAAGCATCGTTGAAGTAGGCTCAAAAGAAATTTTTAATTACCCATTTGTTTATATGACCGGCCACGGAAACGTAGTTTTTAATGATCAGGAAATTAAAAATTTAAGGCAGTACCTTATAGGTGGTGGCTTTCTTCATATAGACGATAATTATGGATTGGATAAATTTATCCGCCCGCAGATGAAAAAAGTATTTCCGGAACTTAGTTTTGTCGAATTGCCTGCTAACCATGCAATATATAACCAGAAATTTAAGTTTCCGGGAGGCTTGCCCAAAATCCATGAGCATGATAATAAAAGACCTCAAGGGTTTGCACTGATATATAAGGGAAGAGTAGTTTGTTATTATACCTTTGAATGCGATTTAGGGAACGGTTGGGAAGATTTTGGTACTTATCCTGAAGATACCCAGGAAACAAGGACAAAGGCGCTAAAAATGGGCGCGAATTTAGTTCAGTATGCTTTAACTCAATAGTGAATGTATAAAGTAAAAGTAAACGATCAGTTTTTATTCGAAATTGAGCATAATGAATCGGCCTTGCTGGTAAATGGCGATCCTGTTCAGCTTGATCTAGCTACGCTGCGCAATAGCAGCACCCATGTTTTATATCAGAATAAATCTTTTAATACAGAAATCGTTGAGCTCAACAGAGTAGATAAAACCTGTAAAGTAAAGGTTAATGGTCATATTTATCAGATTAGCATCGAAGATCAGTTTGATGTTTTGTTAAAACAGCTTGGTCTGGATAATTTAACCGCTAATAAAGTTTCAGAGATTAAAGCACCGATGCCCGGTTTGGTATTAAAGGTTTTGGTTGAAGAAAATGCTGAAGTAAAGAAAGGCGATAACCTATTGGTGCTGGAAGCGATGAAAATGGAAAACATCTTAAAATCATCAACCGATGGTGTGATAAAGAAAGTTTTGATTAAGCAGGGCGATAAAGTAGAGAAGAATCAAATTTTGATTCAGTTTAAGTAGTGTTTTTATTCCTCACGACCTAAGTTATCTAAATAGTCGTCATTTCGAGCGGAGTGCAACGCAGTCGAGAAATCTGTTTAGGTAGATCTCTCCATTCCGCTACACTCCAGTCGAGATGACGATTTTTTCTTTGAATCCAGTCCAGACTATATCATATAAAAAAATATAAAGCATAAAAAGAAAAGTCCCGATAATGTCGGGACTTTTCTTTTTTATTTACCTCTACTAACCCTATAAGGTTTTTGAGGTGGGTTTTTAAAACTTCTTTTTCCTGCAGTACTAATCTCTGGAGCGCCAAGCATCGTCATGGCACAACGGAAACCAACTTCTGCTGATGATTCATCTTGTTGCATAAAACGGCGTGTTGCCGGGTTTAACCAGTAAGCCATATCGTTCCAGGAACCACCTTTATAAACCCTGGATTTATCGTTTACCAGCGTTACACCTTCTTCATTTAATAAGATGTTTTGTCTGTCACGATAACCTCTTTGATCGGCTTGATAGCTGGTTGCTGCTATCGGAGATTGTGGATCAGTCGATTTTGAAATCGAATCAGAACGTTTCGCCTGCGCCTGTTTTTCTGCCCAGGTTTGTTTTCTTCCAGCATAAGCATTTTCCTTAATCGGATTGCCATATTTATCCAATGCAATTTTTCCGCTTTGAGAATCTTCTAGTTTTTTATTAGTGAAGTAGTTACCACGATAAGGGTTAAACGCATCAGCATCCGTAAATGTACCTGTTCTGTACACATCATTAACCCATTCGTTCACGTTTCCTGCCATATTGTATAAGCCGAAGTCGTTTGGTGTATATTGAATAACCGGAACAGTTAAATCTCCTTTATCATTTAATGAACCGCCAACACCCATATAATCGCCAGGTGCTCTTTTAAAGTTGGCCTGAATCATACCTCTGGTTTTCTTTTTGGCAGAACTAACACCTAAACCATTCCAAGGGTAAATTTTATTCTGATTGATGTTCTCATATTCCGTATTACCAATTAAGCCTAAAGCTGCATATTCCCATTCTGCTTCTGTTGGTAAACGGTAAGGTTGCATAATTACACCATCCTCTAGTGTTGCAGTTCTTCGTGGTTGGTTGTTTTTCCCACCAGTTGCAGCTGTTGCTGTTCCGGCAGTTGTTGTAGCAGCACCTGATCTGGTATTGTAATCTATTGGTGCATTTTTGCCTTTGTCATCATATTGGCCATTTAAATACGCATCTGTATTAAATGGTTTGTCTGGTTTTGGAGTCGCTGCAGCTGTAGTAGCAGCAGTATTGCCTTTTCCATTACCAGCTAAAGTTTTATAATCGGTTAAAATTCCTTTTTCGCGTAGAATAAATTCGTTAGCTCTCGAAGTTCTCCATTCGCAGTAACGTGATGCCTGCTCCCATGAAACGCCTACAACAGGGTAATCACGATAGGCTGGGTGCCTTAAATAGTTATCTACATAAGGTTCGTTATAAGATAATGCACGGCGCCATACTAAAGTATCAGGAAGCTCATTATAATAAAACTCACGATCTTCAGGGTAGTTATATCTGATCCAGTGCAGGTATTCTAACCAATCGGTATTTGATACCTCGGTTTCATCCATGTAAAAAGATGGCACAGTAACCTGTCTTTTATAATTATAAATGTTTGGTTCAACACCTGGAACCTCGATGGCACTACCACCCACAACTAAAACTCCACCTTCTATTGGAATTAAGCCAGGCCCCGGAGCTCTCTTGTATTGAGTAGCTACAGCAAAAGCACCAGATTGGTTGTTTTTGCTTTTCCTATCGGCGTAAGGAATACCTGTTTTACTAGAACTGTTCCCTCCTTTTGAGCTACAACTCGCAAGTAAGGCGGCTAATGACAAACAAGTAAAAGAATATAGTAATAGTTTTTTCATATAGTTCGTTGGGAGTATCGGCCCTGTAGAGATTCAACCGATAAAATTAAACAATTTTAAATGAATATATAAATAATGTGATAATAAAATATCGATTATATTTTTGAGTGATAACGTATTATTTTATTTCGTATTGTGTCTGTTTACTTTTTAAGTTAAAATTAGGCTAAATATTTATAAATAAGCAAGATAAAAAGATTAATTGGTAATTGTAGAGCGGTGTCAATAAGCTATTGGCTTAGTAGATAGGATTATTTTTATTAAAATGCGGACCTTATGAATTATTAATATTTTTGTTTTTTGGGCTACTATTTAATCTCTTGCAGATAAAAAAGAGTACTGTACAATTTATAAAGTTGTAAATAAATTAACCATATTTGATTTAAAGATTATGAAGGCCAAATTAGCAAATTGAACAAATAATTTTTTTATGGGAAAAAAGAAAATAGCTTAATTACGATGCTAATCGACTACTAGTTATAAGTTTACGTTTTACATAGGTACACGGGTATGTAAAAATCGTAGGTTTAATTAGTAAATAATCATAGAATTCGTAATTTGGTGAAATATAAGGTTTGGTTTTACGTTACAGAATATATTCTCCAGTTATTGCTAAATACCCAAATCTAAAATTACGTACCTTTAAAGGATGAATTTCAAGTACATCAGTAAACTTGCTTTTTCTGCACTCTCAATGGCCTTGGTGTTTGGTAAAACAAATGCTCAGGTTACCATAGGCAATACTCAAACAAATGGTAGTGAGGCAAACAACATTGTAACAGCAGTTCCATTTCTGCTTATAACACCCGATGCCCGTGCTGGTGCAATGGGCGATGCCGGCGTGGCCGTTGCAGGTGATGTAAATTCGGCCAGTATTAATGCGTCTAAACTTGCTTTTTTAGATAAACCTTACGGGTTTTCAGTTTCATATAGCCCATGGTTAAAAAGCCTGGTGCCTGATATTAATCTCGCTTATTTAAGTGGTTTTTATAAATTGGATGACCGCAATACCATTGGTGCATCTTTAAGATATTTTTCTTTAGGCTCCATCCAGCTTACTGATATCAATCAACAGGACCTGGGTATTTCCAATCCAAATGAGTTGGCTTTTGATGTTTCTTTCGCCCGTAATTTTGGTAAAGAGTTTTCATTGGGTACTTCATTAAGATACATTTATTCAAACTTAGTTTCAGGCCAGTTTTCATCTTCCGGACAAGTACACAGTGGAAATGCGGTAGCGGTTGATGTTTCGGGATTATATAAAACAGCTACAACATTATTTGGTAAACAGGCTGTTCTTTCTGCTGGTGCCAATATTTCTAACATAGGAACAAAAATGAGCTATTCGGATGGTGGAGAGAATTTCTTTTTACCTACCAATTTTAAACTAGGGGGAGCGTCTACAATCACGATGGACGATTTTAGTACTTTAACCTTCGCGCTCGATTTTAATAAACTTTTGGTGCCAACGCAACCTATATACGATTCGAACAATAACATCGTAAGTGGAAAAAATCCAAACCGCTCGGTTCCTGCAGGGATTTTTGGTTCGTTTAGTGATGCTCCTGGTGGTTTTAGTGAAGAACTGAAAGAAGTTGGAATTTCTACAGGATTGGAATATTGGTATAATCAACAATTTGCCGTTAGGGCTGGATACAACTACCAAAGCCCAATGAAAGGTGATAGCCGCTATTTTACCTTAGGACTTGGGTTAAAATACAACGTTTTTAACATCGATTTCTCTTATTTAATTGCAAATGCACAAACTAGTCCACTTGCAAATACCTTACGTTTTGGTCTATTGTTTAACTTCGGCGAGAATAAAAGCAAAAGATAAAAAGACTAAAGCAAATAAACATGAAAATTAGAGTAGGTTTCGGATTCGATGTACATCAGTTAAAAGATCAGCATCCATTTGTTGTTGGTGGGGTTACATTAGATCATCATAAAGGCGCTTTTGGGCATTCAGACGCTGATGTTTTGCTTCACGCCATTTGCGATGCGCTTTTAGGTGCAGCCAACCTTCGCGATATCGGTTTCCATTTTAAAAATACAGATGATAGGTGGAAAGGCATCAGTAGCATCATCTTATTGAAAGAAACGGTTAAATTGCTGGCCGAAAAAGGTTGGCAGATTGGCAATATCGATGCGATGCTTTGTTTAGAAGCACCAAAAATTAATCCCCATATTCCTGCTATGCAACAAAATATTGCTGATGCAATTGGAATTTCTACCGAAGACATTTCGATAAAAGCAACAACCAATGAACAAATGGGCTTTATTGGTAGAGAAGAGGGCGTTGTTTCTTATGCCGTTTGTTTAATAGAAAAACCTTAATCAAGTTTAAAATTTTCTGGCAGTTAGATAAGAAATCGGTAAGCCAATACAGAAGATTAGAATAACAGCATTTAAAATTGCCCGCTCGTAATTAAACGGTACAGCTGGTATTTTAGTTAGTGGAACAATCAATAGCGTCATGATGGTCCACACTACAATACCATAAATTATTCCTGATAGGATGATATTCTTCCGTAAAACAGGTGTTTTTGTTGATGCTATTGTAAAAACCAATGTAAAGCTAAAAGCAATAAAGTAGTGTAAAACTAATCCAATAAGCGCCGTTTTAATCCCTCCGGCAAAAGCTTTTGTTCCGAAGATAGCGCTGGCGATATATTGAAATACTCCCATAAAATTCATCTTTCCTAAAAATATAACGGCCGCCAGTCCATCTAATGTTCCGGCAACAAGCGTAGTTAATAATACCTTTTTAAAGGAAAATGGCATTTGGTTAGATTTTTCCATTAACAATAATAATAATTTTTTAAATAGCTTGTTATGAATTGTTTATGTTTTTCGTTAAGGGAGGGGGTAGATAGCGAAAAAAGAAGCCAAGTTTCAAAAAAACTTGGCTTCTTTTTAAATAGTCTTTCCATTAAGACCCTGAAATAAATTCAGGGTGACGCAGCGATAAATATTAAGCCACTTGCTCTTTAACGTTTCCTGTTCGCTTTAACGTTCCCCAGGTTTCCAGTTCTCCCTTTATTGCTTTTCTGAACGAACGGAATAGCACAACATACATTAATTGTCGCCAGAAAAACCGTTGTGGGAAAAGGTAAAGTAAATTCGTGTACTTTTCTTTTTCCATTCTGAAAGCAATTGCAGCAAAGATCATATCTACAACGATAAAAATAATGTAGTAGAAAAGCACCTGACCGAAACCATTGTGCAGACTTAAAATCCCTGAAAATCCGGTTAGGGTTAAATTGTTTATAGCGCTTAGCGAAAATAGGCCGCTAATTAACGAGATAAACATAAAAAGATCGGCAAGTGGAGAAAATAATGGTAAAATAATCTGATAGATCAAGATATTTGGCATGCCTACCATTCCAAAATAGCCATACTTCTTGTTAAGCAATGTTTTTCTGTTTTTCCAGAAACTTTGCATTACACCGAAACTCCAGCGGAAACGTTGTTTAAGCAACATGCTCACCGTTTCTGGCGCCTCAGTATAAGCAATTGCAGTATCACAGTTTTTTACGCGGTAACCTGCTTTTAAAATACGCATGGTTAAATCGCAGTCTTCGGCAAGTGTATCAATGGTAAATCCGCCGATCTCTAAGATCACATTTTTTCTAAAGGCACCTATTGCCCCTGGTACAACGGTAATTGTATTTAATAAGTCGAAGGCCCGTCTATCCATATTTTGAGCCGTAATGTATTCGATTGATTGCCATTTGGTAATAATGTTGTTGGCATTTCCCACTTTTACCGTTCCGGCTACAGCTGCTATTTTCTTACTATAGAAATAACGCATCAATTCGGTAACGGCATCGTCTTTCAACTGGGTATCGGCATCGATACAGATCACAAACTCAGCACTGGCTTTTGAAATACCATAATTTAAAGCTGATGCTTTACCTCCATTTGCTTTGCGGAAAACCTTTACCTGAGGATGATTTCCGAAATGTTCATTAATGATTTCGAAGGTTTTATCTTTCGAACCATCATCAACAAAAATTAATTCAAAATCGGGGTAAGTGGTTTTTAAAAGACTGTTAATGGTTTGTACAGCAGTAACTTCTTCATTGTAAGCCGGAATGATAATGCTCACTTTCTCTGATGGATTTGTTATTAATTTACCCGCATAGCGTTTCGCTCTTTTTCTTTGTCTGATGGCTAAATAGGCAATAAATATGGTTCTTAAGATCGCAAGCACAATAGCAACGGAAAATATGATGTTTAAAATCATGTTTCCATAGTAAAAGAAATTGATGAAAAAGTAATCACCTGAGCCTGAAAAACCGCTATTTGCGGTAGATTTAACTGCCGGCATGAGTTCTGATCTTTTTTTGCCCATTAAATCGCCGACTGTTGTAAAAGTATAACCTTTGGCTTTGAAGAATTTTATAATCCGGGGTAAGGCTGCTACAGTAGCCTCACGATTTCCGCCGGCATCATGCAGTAAAAGGATATTGCCGTTGTCTTGCTGTTTTACCACCTCATTAAAAATCTGGTCGGCAGTTTTGCCCGGTTCCCAATCTTCGGGATCGATATATTCACCGATATTGATGTAATTCTCTTTACGGCTTTGTGCAACCGGTAAAATTTCGGAAATATTTTGGGGTTCGGCATCGGCATTAAATGGTGCACGGAACAGGATTGTGCTGTGGCCGGTAACGGCTTCAATTAACCTACGGGTAGCGTTCAGCTCGAATTTTACACGTCTGGGGCCAATTGCCGACATATCCGGGTGGAAAAAAGTATGGTTTCCAATTTCGTAACCATCATTATATTCCTGTCTTAACAATTCCATGTTTTGCTCGGACATAATGCCAACAACAAAGAAACAGCCTGGTACTTTTTCCTGTTTCAAAATATTTAACACCTGTGGCGTATAAACAGGATCGGGACCATCATCAAAGGTTAAGGCGATTTTTTTATCGGCCTCTCCAAATCTTTTAATTACGTATTGCTCTGGGAGTCGGGTATATTTTTGATCGGCAATAGAGAAATTGTCTTTATTTAATGTAAATTTTACACTACCCGGCGTAGGAGTAGAGATCAGATCCAGAATTTCACCATCACCTAAGTAGGAGATGCCACCCATATTTAACGAAGCAATTTTACGTAAATCGAATGGTTTTTTCTTTAATGTATCCAGACTAAGATCATTAGATATAAAAGACCATAAGCGCTTGTCTTCCGAACCTAATCGCCATAAGGCTACACCAGCAATATCCCAATCATCAGCCTTGCGGATTAAGTTAAAATAGGTTGCTGCATCAGTAAAGTAAACTTCATGTTTAATTCCACTTCCATCATTATAGGTGTAATTTAAATTGGCCGAAGCAGGATTGAAGTTTATTTTACTTTTGTAATTAACAGCTGTAGTCATTGCATCTTCATAGGTAATCGGTTTACCAATACTATTGTTTGGCCAATCGTAACCATAACAGGCCAAGGCCAGAATTACTTTGCTGGCATCTACCTTACTACAGATATCATCCAGTTTTTCTTCTACCCATTCCTGGTGTGAAATATCACCCGCATTACTTTGTTCAGTGTGCTGATCGTAGGCCATCAGTACGAGATAATCGTTATATTTTTGAAGGATTTCTGGTTTATAATCGTCGTTTTCGGGTGAAATATCCTGAGACACAATCAACTTCTCGGCGTGAAATTGGCTGTAAAGATTTTTCATAAAAGTATTAAAGCTGTCACCATTTTCGAGATTAAGTTCTTCGAAATCTATATTGATGCCGCTGTAGCCATATTTTTTGGTAATTGCAATGAGGTCGTAAATCAATTTTTGCTGTGCAGGCTGATCATTTAATAGTCGTCTTACCGCTGCGCCATCCCAATGATCTTTATTAAAGTTAGAAACTACCGCAATTGCTGATTTTTTGGCTGTATGGATTACCTTCAAAGCGGCAGTATCAGCTTTGTCAACAATAGAATCACCATTTAAAAAGAATGATTCTGTGGCTACCATATCCAAATGGCCTATATTACGTTTTAAATCCGATATTGATCTTTCTTTACTTGCCGCCCAGCTTACGTAAAAAGCCATGTTTATACGTTTGTTATTGCCATGATGGGTTAAAATGCGATATTCACGATCTTTTTTGATTTTTTGCAGTTTAGATTTTTCGATGGTGAAATCTTTGTACTGTTGCGATTTCTTTAACTTCTCTAACTGTTTTTGTGTTAAGGGTGTATTGGTATTAATAAATGGCAAATTGGGTGCCTGTACTGAAGACAGTGTGTACACCACGCAGATAATTGCGATAATGAAAACTAAAAAAAAAGTGCGGCTTACCCAGGTAAAGGCATGCCAGCGTCTCTTAGTCTCAGTTTGAAATATTTGTTTTCCGGACATTTTTCTGTTCTGATTTATAATCAAATGTCACTAACGAATATGAAGATTGTATGAATGATTAATGGGGAGTGGTTGAGATGATAGTTCCTGAGATATCGTCATTTCGACCGCAGCGGAGAAATCCTTTAACATGGTTCAAGGATTTCTCCATTTCGCTATGCTTCAGTCGAAATGACGACCGACTTTTAAATCTGTCATTGGTAACTTGTTTCAGGATCTATTTAGTTCTGTTAATTTTGAAAGGGGGGCAACTGGGTTATCCTGTAATATACCGTCACAAAAAAAGCCGACAAATTTTACAAAAAATGCCGGCTCAAAAATATAATTTATTTAAACCTTTTTACTCTTCTAAATAACCAAATCTACCTTGGTTATAATCTTCAATGGCCTGGTGGATTTCGGCCTCTGTATTCATTAAAAATGGACCGTATTGAGCAATTGGTTCGTCTATCGGTTCTCCGCTTAAAATCAAAACAACACTGTTTTCCAAAGCTTCGATTTTTATTTCTTCACCTTTATTTTTGAAGTGCACAAAATCATCTACAGATGCGGTTTCAGACCCGTTAATTTTGATCGAACCTTCAATCACCATAAATCCGGTATTAAAGTTTTCGGGGAAGTTAAATCTAGCTTCGCCGCCTTTATTTAACCTTGCATTATACAGTTCGATTGGAGTAAAGCTATTTGCATTGCCTTTTAAACCATTATAATTACCAGCAATGATCTCGATTTTCCCTCCATTTTCTGGAAGGTCAAAGTGAGCCATATCGGCCTGTTTAATTGCCTGATACCTTGGTTTACCCATTTTGTCTTTAGCAGGTAAATTAATCCAAAGTTGAACCATTTGAAAGGGACCTCCAGCTAAGCTGTACTGCGTTTCATGATATTCTTTATGTAATACACCACTTGCAGCGGTCATCCATTGTACATCACCTGGATAAATTACTCCGCTATTTCCGGAACTATCATGATGTGCAACCGCACCATGATAGGCAATAGTTACCGTTTCAAAGCCCCGGTGTGGGTGAATACCAACGCCTCTTGGTTCTTTCCTGGCAGAAAATTCAATCTTTGAGCCATAATCCATTAAGAAAAATGGACTCATGTTGATTTCGTAACCGCTTGGAAAAAAATTGTGTACCCTAAAGCCATCGCCAACCATATGTGGGGCAGGAGCTTTTAATACTTTTTCTATTTGTTTTGTTTCCATTACCTTTTATAATTAGATAAGGCATGGGGCTAAGCGCATAGTGCCGCCATACGCTTAGCTCTACGCGCTATGCTTGTTTAACAAACTGTAATTCGCCTAAAATGCGAACTTCTTCACTTACCATTACACCACCAGTTTCTAATGCAGCATTCCAGGTTAAACCGAATTCGGAACGGTTAATTTTTCCGCTTAAAGTAAACCCTGCTTTGGTATTTCCCCAAGGATCGGTAGCAATACCACCAAATTCTGCAGTTAATTTTACTGGTTTAGTTTCGCCTTTAATGGTTAAATCACCTTTAACGATATAATCGTCACCATCTTTTTCTACTGAATTGGATTTGAATTCGATGTGCGCAAATTTTTCGGCATCGAAAAAATCACCACTTTTTAAGTGATTGTCGCGATCTGTATTTCCGGTATCAATTGAACCGATGTCACCTTTAAAAGAAATCTCTGCATTTTCAAATTCATCACCTTCAGATGATAATTCTGCTGAAAAAGATTTTAAACTACCGGTTACAGTAGTAATCATGAGGTGTTTTACTTTAAATTGTAATTCGCTGTGGGTTGGATCTAATGTCCATTTTGTAGTTGCCATATCTTTTGTTTTTTGAGATGTTTAATATTTACAACACAAAAGTACAGCACAGGTTTTTACTACAGATTGATGTATGGTAAGAAAGGGAAATAATTGAATGAGAGAGTAATAGAATGATTGAGTTATTAAATGACAGATTGAGTGAATGTTTAAATGATAGAATTATTGAATGTTAGGATTTAGCTAAACCATTCACTCATTCAAAACTCAATCATTCACTAATTCGTTATGGCCTAAAGTGTTTATTGGCCAGTTCTTTTCTTACCCGGCTTAGCGATTCTGGTGTAATGCCCAGATAAGATGCAATCATCCATTGTGGTACGCGTAGGGTAAGGTTAGGATAAAGTTTAATAAAATCGAGGTATCTTTCTTCCGCCGTTGCACTTAATAACATGTTAATTCTCTTCTGCATAAAGCGGATCGAATTGTTGAGTAGTTTGATTTGCATGGGCTGTAAGCATGGTACTTGTCTGGCAGCTTCTTCCATGAAATTGTTGGGCATTAATACGGCTTCGGTTGCTTCGATGGCATCGATAAAAAATATTGATGGCTCATTGTTCATGTTGTTACGGTCAGAAACCAGCCAGTTTTCGGGGGCGAACTGGAGGATGTGTTCTTTGCCTTTTGCATCAATTGAGTATGCCCGTAATAAGCCTTTGCCTACAAAATATCCGTGTTTAAAATTATCGCCGGTATATTGAACTATTTCGTTTTTCTCGAATTTTTTAACCTTTAAAACCGATGATATGCTTTCGAACTGCTCATCAGTTATCTCTATTTTTTCCTGTAAGTATTTTTGGAACTGATGAATCATAGAGGTAGGATGTTATTTTTTTACGGGCTTAATATCGGAAAAATCTACTCCACATTTGCAATTACCACCACATCCATCTTTTTTTACCTGTAAAGATTTAAAAACCAAACGGCCAACATATACCAGTGCTACCGCAAAAAGTAAAAAGACTAAAATCGTTTGAATATCCATGACACAAATATAAAGGGTTTTAAGAGGAAGGTGTTCAGCTAAATGTAAATATATTGGAGTACTATCAATAGTTAACCGCAAAGCATGCAAAGCATTTCGCTAAGAAGCGCCAAGTAGGGCGGATATTTTACGCTACATTTATGTGTGAAATAAATTTGTCGCCATTGTAGTATACTTTGTGTCCTTAGCGCCTTAACACTGCGGGCTTTGCGGTTAAAGTAAAGTTATTCCTCCATAAAACCAACTGTGCCACCAACCCAGTCGAAATCTGCATTATAGCGAACGCCGATCATTTTACCTTTGCTTAACCTGGCCAGGTTAATGCACAACTGAGGTTCGCCGCCATCGGGCCATAGGTACATCATTCTGATCTCGGCTTTTACACCGCCATCAGGTGCCTTAACTGCTGGCTCATAGCTCACTTTTCTTTGCAAAATCCAGTTTTCAGGATCTTTTATTTTGGTGATATCTGATTCAGTAATATCGATAATTACACCCATACCAGCAAAAGAGAATAATGGCTTAAGTACGTAATTTTCTAAATCTTTAGGGATAACCATTACTTCATTTAAAAAACGTGTTTCGGGCACAAATTCGCTTTTCAAGAAAGGCATAGTGTATTTGCTGATGCGATAAAACCAGTTTGGATGGGTTACCCATTCAATATCCAATTCTTCGCGTGGGTCAAAACTATTTTTGAAAATTTCAGTATTATTGGCCACCTCATCAAAAATAAGGCGGTTGTAAATTCTTTTTAACTGAATCTTTTTGCCATCCTCTTCGTAAAAGAGCTGTTTGCCTACTTTTTTAATGTCTTCCAGTGCCAAAATCTTAATGCCCAACAGTTTTTGGGTTACAAAAAAATCAATGGCTGTTTTTTGGTTGGGCGCATCTACATCCATTAGCGCCACCTCTTCTGGCAGGTGTTTGCCAATAATGACTTCTTTCAGCAGTCTAATGTACTGTTCTTCATTAAAACCATTTAAGAAATAATTTACCGAATGGCCGATTTCAAAACTGGTTTGAAAGGTTTTGGCCAGATGATGCTGAAAGCCATACAAGGAAGGAAATCCCTGCATTTCGATTAACATGGGAACAAGTTCTCCTGCTTCATTTTTACAAATACCAAAATCGAAAGTTAAAAAATGAGGTTGATCATTTTCATTAGGCACATTCCAGTCTTTTGGGATCGCCTTTTGGGTGAGTGCTTTAAAGTTTGGCTGTTTAATCAGGTTTATAATTTCTTCTCCTGCTGCAATTAACTTTTCCTTTAGTGCTTTCGGAATAAACACCGGGGTTTCTGCAACCCTGAAAGGAATTGGAGGGTAGCCACTTTGCAATTGAGTAAGAAAGTTTTTATACTTCTCACCCGTAAATTGTTGGTTGTATTTTTGGCGTTGAGCAGGTATCATAAGTTTTATTTGATTTTTGTTGCCCAAATCGTCATTTCGACTGAAGCAAAGTCCCGAACTTTCGGGAGAGAAATCTCTGAATTATTTTGTGCAATATTTTGCTTCGCAGAGCCTTCGGGTTCTCCACTGCGGTCGAAATGACGAATGATCAGAATGACAATCTCATTTGTTTACACTTCCTGCAAGTTCCCAATTGCTTTTTGTAAGAAATTAGGTAAAATAACGCTTTGTGTAAGCACAATCCTTGCCGGATCGTCTAAACTGTTTAACATATCCAAGTATTTTTGTTCGCCATGCATATCAACAATTGCTTTTTTCTTTTCTTCCTGAAGCAAATACATTTTCATGCCTACCGGATCGGCCTCTGGATGAAACTGTGTGCCAATGATCTCATCAGAAAAGCGGATCGACATCATGCATCGCTCTAAATCGACATGTTTGCGCTCTTTTTCAATGGCCAATAGTTTTGCGCCTTTTCTTTCAAAAGCTGCAAAATCTGGTTCGATCACCTGCCAATCTCTGCTGTCAACAGAAAAGAAAGGGTTAGTAATGCCATTAAAAATTTCGTCGTTTTCTCCATCTTCAGTTAAGGTAATCGGGAAAATACCAAAAGCATTTGATCGTCTTTCCGTTACGTTGCCCAATTCATATTTTCTACAAGCCAATTGGAAGGAATGGCAGATCAAAAAAGCATATTTTTTTCTTTCATTTTTATGGTTAAAGGCTTCTATCTGGTCCAAAAGATTGAAGAAATCGTTTTCCCATTGTTCTCCTTTACTTTCAATCGGGCTTCCTGGTCCACCACTAGAAATATAAGCATCATATCCGATGCCTGGTATTTCACCTTTTTGCCTTAAATCAAAAATATCAAAGCTTAAATCGATATTGTTTTCGTTTCTAAAACGGGATAAAATTTCCTGAATCCCCCGCATCCCCTGATTAGGTGCACCGTTATTCATGTCAATAACGGCCACCTTTAAGCTACTTTTATCCATTATAAAATTACTTTGCGCCTATAAGTGTTTGAGTAGTAATGTAATCTACCACCGCCTCAAAGTTACCAGTTTGCTGGTAAACTGCCAACTGCCGGTCTGCGCCCGTGCCATGTTCCAGAATTTTATGCACGTAATTAATGTCATCACGGCAACCTAAATCATCCACAACATCATCTACAAAATCCAATAATTCTAAAATAAGATTGCGGCAGTTTACTTCCATCTCTTTTCCAAAATCGATGAGGTTCCCATCAATTCCATAACGTGCAGCCCGCCATTTGTTCTCATTAATTAACGCCCTCGAATAACTGATAAATTCCATGTTCTGCAAACGTAATTTATATAGTTTGGCGCATAATGCCTGAAATAAGGCGGTAAAAGCCATGGTTTCATCAATCAGCATCGGGCAATCGCAAATGCGGAATTCAACCGTATCAAAAAATGGATGTACACGGATATCCCACCAAATCTTTTTTGCATTATCCATGCAATTGGTTTTGATGAGTAGTTTTACATAGTTATCGTAATCCTCTATGCTATTAAAAATATCAGGAATGCCGGTACGGGGAAATTTATCGAAAATTTTAGTGCGGAAAGATTTGTAACCGGTGTTCCGCGATTCCCAGAAAGGAGAATTGGTAGATAAAGCAAAAACGTGTGGTAAAAAATACCTCACCTGGTTGGCGATATGAATGGCCAGTTCGCGCGATTGGAAACCTACATGTACGTGCAGACCAAAAATGAGGTTAGAACGTGCGGCTTCCTGCAGTTCATTCACAATCTCGTTATAGCGGGGATGTTCTGTAATTAACTGCTTTTCCCAGTGTGAAAAAGGGTGAGTACCAGCAGCTCCAATCCTTAAGCCTTGTTCTCCGGCGAGTTGCGATACGGTATAACGCAATTGAGAAATCTCTTTACGTGCTTCGGTGGTGGTTTTGCAAATGCCAGTTCCAACTTCTACTACAGCCTGGTGCATTTCTGCCTTTACCTGGTCTTTGTGAATCTTTTGCGCAGCCTCTACAATTTTTTGGTCGTGAGAAGTAAGTTCTCTGGTAACGGGATCAATTACCATGTATTCTTCTTCTATGCCCAGCGTAAACTCGTTCATCCTAATATTGATTAAAATTAAATCCCAATTATTTTTTTGCTGCAGCTTTTTTAGGCTTTACAGCTGTTTTTTCTGTTGTTGCAGCTTTAGCCTTTTCTGTTGCGGTCGCTTTCTTTGGTGTGGCTGTTTTAGCCACCTTTGGTGCAGCCTTTGCAATTAACGGTTTACCACCAACCGACGATTTAATGTATTCGCCCCAGGTTAAATTATCCTGACCGTCTTTTTGTGTTTTTGCTCTTTCAATGGCATAATTTGCTGTGGTTTCTACTACCCAGTCAAAATTTTCCTGACCAACGCTTTTAATATCAGCATCAGGGGCAGGGTTACAGAAATCGATCGCAATAGGCACTCCATCACGCACCGCGAATTCAACCGTATTGAAATCGTATCCTAAATATTTACATAGTTTTAAGGTGTATTCTTCTACAGTTTTAAGCAATTTCGGATCGGGCGATTTACCTTCAGTTGCATACCGTAAATGATGTGGATTTCGTGGATCATACTGCATAATACGAACGTATTTGCCACCTATGCAATAACACCTGAAATATTCTTCAAAAATGATTTCTTCCTGCAAAAGCATTACCAGTTGTTGGGTACCGCTGTGTTTATCAAAAAAATCTTCTTTATCATGAAGTTTATAAACATCTCTCCAGCCACCACCATCGTAAGGTTTCATATAGGCCGGGAACCCTGTATATTCAAAAATGGCATCCCAATCTAAAGGCATGGTTAGGTTCGAAAACGATTCTCCAGTGGTTCCTGTAGGGTGTTCTCTAGATGGAATTAATGCTGTTTTCGGTACGGGAACACCAATTTGTTCGGCCAGGGCATTATTGAAAAACTTTTCGTCGGCGCTCCACCAAAATGGGTTGTTGATTACGGCAGTTCCGGTAATTGCGGCATTTTTTAACGATGCACGATAGAATGGTACATCTTGCGAAATGCGGTCGATAATTACCGAATAACCCAATGGCACATTCTGAAATATTTTGTCGATTTTAACAGCTTCGGCAGTAATGCCTTTTTCTGCTTTTTGATTGATTCTTTCGATTACGGCTTCAGGAAAAGAGCGTTCCTGTCCAAATAAAATCCCTATTTTTTTCATCGGTATATTAAGTTTAATTGTTAACCATTACGGTTAATTGTTTAACTGGTTAATCGGTTAATTGTTTGATAATTATAGCCTAAATCGACTCGGGACTTAAGACTGCCGACTTTGGTCTAAACTAAAGCTGTGCAATATAATCTGGAAACATCTCTCTCCAGATGGGCCAATCGTGATCGGCATTTTGCCTGATATCCAACCAGTGGTCGATGCCCTTTTTACTTAAGATTTCAGACAAACGCTCATTGTCTGGTCTGCACATATCATGGTCTGTTGTGCCCAAAACAATTTTCATGTAATGCAGCTCGGGGTTACTGTTGTTCAGCAGATAATCAACCGGGTTGTTAAAATAAACATCATCGTTGTAAAAGCCTTCCAGCTGACCAGAAATATCGAAAGCGCCGCTCATGCTAAACATATGGCTAACCAACCACGGATGCCGGAAAGCAAAATTTGCTGCATGATAACCGCCGAAGCTACAGCCAGCAGTAATGATTTTACTGTGCCCGGTTTCGTGCCTGGCCAAAGGCGCTACCTCTTCCAATAAATACTTGTCGTACCAGATGTGGTTTTTAACCCTGTCTGCGGGATGAATACTTTTATTATACCAGCTTAATTTGTCAACGCCATCCGGGCAATAGATCTTAATTTTTCCTTCGTTAATAAAACCCTCAACAGAATCTATTAACTTGAAATCTTTATTTTCAAAATATCGACCCATGCTTGTCGGGAACAGTAGAATAGGGATACCACCGTGACCAAAGATGAGCATGTCGATTTCGCCACTTAAATTCGGGCTGTACCATTTCTTATGTTCTTCTTTAACCATAATAAAAATTGAATGACTTAAGGTATAAATTAAAATCTACAAAAAGAATAGCTTAAGCCGTAAAATGATACAAATCAAAAGCGTATTGTAAAAATTAACCTATGATAATTAATAGTTTAGCAAGATTTGTACCTTTGCCCCGAATTATGAGGCGATAGCCATGTGATAGGGGATTTTGATTATGATGTACACTACAATTTTATCGGTAAAAGTTAACACCAGCCATTTTAAAATACCTTCAGCTTATTTAAAGCATGAGGTAGAAATAGATATTTACACGCCTGAAGGTATTTTGGGGAATGAGAAAATAGAGCTTCTTTTATTAAACGATGGTCAGGATGTGGCCAAAATGGATTTCCGCCGGATTTTAGAAGAGGCCCACCATGCCAAGAGAAACCATAGGTTAATTGTTGTGGCTATTAAGGCGTCAGAAGACCGATTAATGGAATATGGTGTGGCAGGTGTTCCCGATTTTAAGGGACGTGGAGCGAAAGCTAACCTTTACAGCGATTTTGTGATCAAAGAACTTTTACCTTTCGTTAAAAAGAAAATTGCAATGCCGATTACTGGCAAAGTGGGTTTTGCAGGATTTTCTTTGGGCGGTTTATCTGCTTTTGATATTTCCTGGAATAATCCATCAGCTTTTGATGTTGTCGGCGTTTTTTCAGGCGCATTTTGGTGGAGAAAAAAAGATTTGGCAGAAGGTTATACCGATGCCGACCGGATTATGCATCAGCAAATGGAAAATACTTCTACCAAGCCGGATATGAAATTCTGGTTAATGACCGGAACGGAAGATGAAAAGGCCGACAGGAATAAAAATATGATCATCGATTCGATAGATGATACGATTGATGTGGTTAAAATACTCTTGAATAAAGGCTATAAACGACCTGAAAATGTTTTTTATTATGAAAAAGTTGGCGGTAAACACGATGTTCCAACATGGGAAAGTGTAATGCCAGCCTTTTTAGATTGGGCATTCGAAGTTTAACAGCTTATAGCTTACCTAAAAGCACATTCATTTTTAAACTTAGTTTTTTTGCGCCGATTTCGTTAAGATGGTCGCCATCGTAAAAATCCTGGGCATGGAATGAGCTATCCTGTAAAAGATTGAAATACTTCACTGTACTATGTGCGGTATTCAGTTTCTTGATGGTTGAAAGCGTGGTATTCAGCTGGTTTTTGCTTAAATGTGATACATAAGTTTTATAAGCCGGGCTGGTAAACAACACCACCTTAATATTTTTGTGCGCTGCAAAGGCGATCATTTCATCCAATAAACGCAGGTTAGTTGAAAATTGAAGATTATCTTTTGCGGTATGTCGTGCTGCGGCTGTTACGCCACTTTTGATTAAATCTTTATGATTAATCGCTTTGTAACTCGATCCCCAACCCAGTTTACTGCAACTAATATCATTCTCCCCTCTAACATAATGGTTTAGAAGCCGGCTTAAATTGATGTCGAGTTTATTGCTCAGCATTTCTGTGCCGTTTAAAATGTTATGATCGGTATTGATATCATAATAAATGCGGTAGTTTTTTGCACGCCAAGCCTCAGGGCTATTTTCTAAACGGCCATAAAAAGAAAAATAATCAACAGGGATCACAATGTATTTTAAATTGGCCCATTGCTCATTATATTTTTTTAAAATTTCCAGATCATAATCAAATGATTGTGAAATATAACTCGCATTAAAACTCGATTTGATATACTTTGGATCGATGCCATAATATACATGAGAGCTTCCAAGAAATAAAATACTTACCTCTTTGGCATGGTGATCGAGATAACTTTTTTTGTATTCATAGTCATTTGGAATTTTTCTGATCAAAACTTCGAAAAGAACGCCTAACAGTATGATGGGAAATAGGAAGATGGCGATATATTTAGCGAATTTTTTCATAATTAAAATTGAAAGTAAATGAATTGCTGTTCTGCCCCGGCAAAAAAGAATATCACCAGAACAAGTCCGTAATAAATGCCCCACCTAATTGGTTTTGGCCACGATAATGCAAACCTGGCGATGGCGTATTGTTCCATTCTGCCATTCCATTCTATCAAAATAAATAAAGCTAGTAACAGAAATAGTTTAACCGGTAGTATTGCTGGAATGGTGAAAAAAGATTCGGAACCAATAGTTGATATGATGTTGAAAGCATGCTGTACCGAATTTGCCCTGAAGAATATCCAGGCGAAAACCGTTAAACCAAATGTTAGGGTGATTGTGGCAAATTCTTTTAGGGATGGAAATGTTTTTCCTTGTGCAACGGTATCGAGGTTCGATCGGTTGGTATTGAAAACAATGGATGGCATAATAAAGAGTGCATTCAGTAGTCCCCAGATGATGAAGGTCCAGTTGGCGCCATGCCAGAAACCGCTTACTAAAAAGATGATAAACGTGTTCCGTACTTTTACCCAGGTTCCGCCTTTGCTTCCACCCAAGGGAATGTAAAGGTAATCCCTAAACCAGGTAGATAGCGAGATATGCCACCTGCGCCAGAACTCGGCAATATCTCTGGAGAAATAAGGGAATGCAAAGTTTCTTAATAATTCTATCCCAAATAAACGTGCTGTACCTAAGGCGATATCAGAATAGCCCGAGAAATCGCCATAAATCTGAAAGGCAAAAAGGATGGCTCCAAGCAATAAAGTACTTCCTGAATATTCTCCAGAATGATTAAAAATGATATTGGCATAATTGGCACATTGATCAGCAATAACGATTTTTTTAAACAAACCCCATAAAATCTGTCGTAAACCATCAATCGCCTTGCTGTAGTCAAAAGATCTCTCTTTTTTGATCTGAGGAAGCAGGTGTGTGGCCCGTTCTATAGGCCCGGCAACCAGGAGCGGAAAGAAACTTACAAATAAAGAATAATCGATAAAATTTTTCTCTGCCGGTATCCGGTTCTTATAAATATCGATTACATACGACAAACCATGAAAAGTGTAAAACGATATGCCAACAGGTAAAATGACTTTTAATGTCCATGGATTTACCTGAAGACCAAAATTCGCAATGGCATCAGCAAAAGAACCGGCAAAGAAATTGTAGTATTTAAAAATTCCTAAAAACCCCAGATTAATGGAGATACTCAGCCAGAACCAAAATTTTTTGGACCTGTTATTTTTGCTTTCCATCATTTTTAAACCTGTGAAATAATCCAGTAAGGTGGAAAAAATGAGCAGGAACATAAACCGCCAATCCCAGCAGGCGTAAAAGAAATAGCTGGCACCCAGCAATAATATATTTTGAGCTCTTAGACGTTCTTTTCCCAAAACCCAATACAGGATAAAAACTATGGGTAAAAAAGCAGCAAAGCTAAAAGAGTTAAAAAGCATAGCGTTAAGGTTAATACTTCGTTTAAGAATAAAATTAACGCTTTGTGATGTCCGGTTAATACGATGAGTAAATTTGTACGCGGAATTGCTTAAAGGTGTAAAATATCTGTATAGTTATTTCACGGTATTTCTATCGCTATATTTTAGAAAGATCCCGGTATCGAAAATCGTCCACAAACAGCTTCTTTGCCCGCATGCTTTTAGTGCTGCATTCGCCCAGGTATTGCAGGTTTTAAAAATGCTGTAACTCCCTTTTGCTTCATAAAAGGCATCGCCAATATCGTAATGTACATTCGATTTTACATTCATCAAATGTCCTGCTTCATCTTTTTTGAAGCTATTTAAAATGTAATCAATCAGCTGTTGGTATTGCGTTTTGCTGATTATGATTTTCTTACAACTCGCATCTTCCTGTATGTTTTTGTAATAGGTAGTATGCATAGCAGATGTGCTTAAGCCTGAAATGGCTCTTAGCCCATTGCTGAGTTTAAGGTCTGAAAATTCTGGTGTTTCCAGGTAGAATTTCTTGTCGCCCCAACCCATCGCCAGGTATTGATAAGTGCTATCGGCTTCCAGCGTATTTTGATAACTGATTTGTTTTGTCCAGTCCATTTGTGCGTTAACAGCAGGAATAATGATATCGGTGTGTACGCCGTTAGTCATAATGTATATGGTAACTTCTTTAGCATTTGATGGATTGGCGTTTATGGTGATACGCGAACAACCAAAAGCGGTTAAAAAGTAAATTCCAATCAGTGCAATAAAAGCAATACAGCACCTGCCTGTATATTTTAAAAACCTTTTGTTCATTCCGGTTGGATTATTTTATCCTTAATACAACATTGATTATTTTGGTAACCCATTTGGCCCCAGATATCGATTTTATTGATGACGACATCGAAAAACATGATTTTTCGTAGCTTAAACTTATGTTTACTTTCACGCTATGATAAAGGGACTCTTTGAAACACATATTTATGTCGAAGATTTAGCAAGATCGATCGATTTTTATAGCAATACCTTGGGCTTAACACAATGCCATTATGAAGAAGAACGTAAAATTGCATTTTTCTGGATAGGGAAGCCAAAAGAAGCCATGCTGGGGATCTGGGAAAAACCAAAAGCTGAAATTGATATCAGACATTTTGCCTTCCGTTGCGACGTAGAAGATGTACTGAACAAATCAGTTAGCTTTCTCGAATCTAAAAACTTAAAGCCATATAATTTTCTTAACAATGGAAACCACGAGCCAATGGTTTTCGCCTGGATGCCTGCCATGGCCATTTATTTTAACGACCCCGACGGGCATGTATTAGAATTTATTGCCATTTTAGAGGGAGAGGGAAGGCCCGGGCTAGACGTAGTTTCTTACGAAGATTGGTTAAACATTAATATATCAACCCGCTAGCCTTGTTAGGGCTTCAGCCGTCGAACCCAAAAAATTGATGTGTTTGCCCTTATTGCTTTCGTAAATAAAATCTTTAATACTTTGGCTTTGATATGGACTAAAATCGCCAATAATAGCCAGGCTTACCCGGTAATTTGAAAACTTTTGGAGAATTTCTCCTGCTATTCCATTTTTAAGGTCAAAGAAATCAGGCGTTATATTGCGCTCATGGATAATGATTTTATCAAAACTCTGGTAGTATAAGTTTCCTAATAAATCTAATCCATCGTCTGCGTTATTAATAATGATTTCTTCCGAAATAATTTCGGCAATATTGGTATTATTTAGGGTATGTGATTCAATTTTCATCTGTTGATTTTAATAGGCGGTAAAGGCAATTACATTTCATTTCCGCTGCTAATATAAAAATTATGCTTTTATACGGAACATCTGGTTAAAATCTGTTCAATATGTTATAGCATTTTATAACGATATCAGCTTTTTAAAGCAAATTATTCTCCTATAATCATTCAAGAAATCGATAATGTTACCTATTCGTTCGCTCAGTTTGCTAAAATGTTAAATCAGTCAAACCGGAAAAGCCGGAGTGTAATAAGGAGAAAAATGTTGTGCTCACTTTCCTTTTAAAAATGAGATAATTACAACATTATCATCATATTAAATAGTGAGAGATATAGTAGAAAATCCATTTCAAAACACTATCTTTGCGCCAAATTTGAGGCGCATTTTATGCAAAAGATTAGAAATATAGCTATTATAGCACACGTTGACCACGGCAAAACTACTTTGGTTGATAAGATTTTACATTCTTGTTCTATTTTTCGTGACAACGAACAAACAGGAGATTTGATATTGGATAACAACGATTTAGAGCGCGAGCGTGGTATCACGATTGTATCTAAAAACGTATCGGTTCAATACAAAGACGTAAAAATTAATATTATTGACACTCCTGGTCACGCGGATTTCGGCGGTGAGGTAGAGCGTGTTTTGAAAATGGCAGATGGTGTGCTTTTACTTTGCGATGCTTTTGAAGGTGCAATGCCTCAAACGCGTTTCGTAACGCAAAAAGCTTTAGCCCTTGGTTTAAAACCGATTGTGGTGGTAAATAAAGTGGATAAGGAAAACTGTCGCCCGGAAGAGGTTTATGAACAGATTTTCGAATTGTTCTTTAACCTTGAAGCAACAGAAGAGCAATTGGATTTCCCGGTAATTTACGGTTCATCTAAACAAGGATGGATGAGTACCGACTGGAAAGTACCAACTACTGATATTTTCGCTTTATTAGATGCGGTTGTGGCTAACATTCCACCTGCACCAATTAACGATGGTACACTACAGATGCAGATCACTTCGTTAGATTATTCATCTTTCGTAGGTCGTATCGCAATCGGTCGTGTTCACCGTGGTACCATTAAAGAAAACCAACCGGTTACTTTAATTAAACGCGATGGTAAAATCGTAAAATCAAGAGTAAAAGAACTTTATACTTTCGAAGGTTTAGGAAAAATCCGTACCACAGAAGTAAGTTCGGGTGATATTTGTGCTGTTGTAGGTATTGATGGTTTTGATATTGGTGATACAATCTCTGATTTTGATGCACCAGAACAATTGCCGGTTATCAGCATTGATGAGCCAACAATGAACATGTTGTTTACCATTAACAACTCTCCATTTTTTGGTAAAGAAGGTAAATTAGTAACTTCTCAACGTATTAAAGAACGTTTATACAAAGAGATGGAGAAAAATTTGGCTTTAAAGGTTATAGAAACCCCATCTCCAGATTCGTGGTTGGTTTACGGTCGTGGTATTCTCCATTTATCGGTATTAATCGAAACGATGCGTCGTGAAGGTTATGAAATTCAGGTTGGTCAGCCACAGGTTATCGTTAAAGAAATTGATGGTAAAAAATGTGAGCCAATTGAAACGTTAATTGTTGATGTTCCGGGAGAAGTTTCGGGTAAAGTAATCGAATTGGTAACTCAACGTAAAGGTGAGTTGTTGATTATGGAGCCAAAAGGCGATTTACAGCACTTGGAATTCGAAATCCCATCACGTGGTATTATCGGTTTACGTAACAATGTTTTAACTGCTACAGCAGGTGAGGCGATTATGGCACACCGTTTCAAAGCTTACGAGCCTTGGAAAGGTACAATCCCTGGTCGTTCAAACGGTGTATTGGTTTCAATGGATAAAGGTCAAACTACAGCTTATTCAATTGATAAATTGCAAGATAGAGGTCGTTTCTTTGTAGATCCGGGTGTTGATGTTTACGAAGGTCAGATTATGGGAGAGCACATCCGTGATAATGATTTAGTAGTGAATATTGTTAAAGGTAAAGCATTAACAAACATGCGTGCATCTGGTACTGATGATAACGCTCGTATTGCTCCTGCAATTAAATTCTCTTTAGAAGAGGCTATGGAGTATATCCAGGCTGATGAGTATATCGAGGTTACACCGCAAAGCATGCGTTTACGTAAAATCTTCTTAACAGAACAAGAGCGTAAAGTTAAAGGAAAGCAATTCGCTTAGACCCCTAAATCCTCTAAAGGGGACTTAAAATACAGATTATTAAAGCCTCGATATAAATCGGGGCTTTTTTGCGTTTAAATGGTTTTATTAGAGTTGACAAATTAATCGTAAATAGGCCCTGAATTGTCAACTCTTAAAGCAATGATTTACTCAATATTTATATTTATTTAGATTTCTTAAGTGGTCATTAAAATAATTAGGAAAGCAATATCAGTGCATTTTTTAATGTTAGTCCTTCTTTCCGCTAAATCCCCGATGAAGGATCGGGGGATACCGCTGCAATAAGGTTTAGAACCGAGTGCTGTGATCATAGGTTGGATTAATCGTCTAATTCTGCTGAGTTAGCAACTTTAATGGCAAGGAGAGAATAACTTCAGGTAAGCTGTTGTTGGTCAGCTAAATTGTTAATCAAAGGTGCATTTTTTTGTCAGTAATTTTTCATAAAACCTATGGGAATAAAAAACTAACAATCGTGTGGCAATTAATTTTGCGTTCAGGTTTAATTTTGTGCTTTGCAAGCAAACTTATCATCCCATATTATGATTAATAAAGGGTTATCCAAAACGGGTATATTTTTATTAAATACGCTCTCGCTGTTGCCGCTATTTATTTTATACAGATTGGCGGATGCTTTTTATGTGTTAATATTTTATGTTTTTGGCTACCGCAGGAAAGTGGTTAAAGAAAATCTTGTTAATGCATTTCCCGAAAAAAATACTTCTGAAATTAAGGCCATAGAAAAGCGTTTTTATAAATTTTTGTCTTCACTTTTTATTGAAGTGATCAAAATGAAAAGCATTTCTAAAAAGGAATTAAACAAAAGGGTAAAATTTAAAAATACCGATCTCGTAGAAGCTTATCTCAAAAATAACGAAAGTGTACTTTTCTGCTCGTCACATTATGGCAATTATGAATGGGTGTGTATGGCTATTGGTTTAAACTTTTCAGGCGAACATTTTCCAATTTATAAACCTTTAAGCAGCGAAGCTTTCGATAACTGGTTTCTGACCATGAGAAGCAAATTTGGTAACCACATGGTATCAATGCGCCAAACTTTAAGGGCTATCCAATCCAATAAGAATAAGCCAAGCATGTTTACCTTTGGTAGCGACCAGGCGCCTTCAAAAGACGAATCGAATTACTGGACGACCTTTTTAAATCAGGAATCTTCTATTCAGTTAGGATTGGAGAAAATCGCAAAGAAAACCAACCGTCCGGTTTTTTATCTTAAAATCAATTATTTGAAAAGAGGATATTACGAAGTAGATTGTGTGCCAATTTGTTTAAACCCCGCCGAAACTGCCGAGTTCGAAATTACCAAAATGCATACCCATTTTTTAGAGGATATGATTAAAGAAGCACCTGCTTACTGGTTATGGAGCCATCGCAGATGGAAATACAAACCCGAACCAAAGGTTGAAATCATGGAAAAAGATTACAATATAATGGATGTGATGGCTTAACCTAATCCATTTGTTTAAATGTGAAATCTAACATTTTCGTGGCATAATTTTTTAAGCTGCTTTTTTAAATTAGCAATTAAAATTCTGGTATGATTAAAAAGGGGATTTCCCATTTGGGAATATTTTTTTTAGGCGTATTATCTTTGCTCCCATTACCTGTTTTATACATACTGGCCGATGGAACTTATCTCCTGCTATATTTTGTTTTCGGTTATCGCCGCAAAGTCGTTAGGGCAAATTTATTAAATGCACTTCCTGATAGAACATTACACGAGATTGCAATTATCGAAAAGCGGTTTTACCGTTATCTGGGCTCGCTCGTTTTCGAAATTGTTAAAATGAGCAGTATCTCAAAACAGGAGATCGAAAGGCGTTTTGTATTTAAAAACAAAGAACAGGTTCAGGAATATTTAGATCATGGCCAGAGTGTATTGATCTGTTCAGCACATTATGGTAACTGGGAGTGGGGTACTTTGGGTATAGGGCTTAACTTTTCTGCAGATCATTATCCCATTTACAAACCCTTAACAAACCCTACATTTGATCATTGGTTTAAAAAAGTACGAAGTAAATTTGGTAATAAATTAATTGCCATGCGGCAAACGATGCGGGCTTTGCAGGCGAGTAAAGATAAACCGAGCATATTTAGTTTTGGAAATGACCAGGCGCCTTCGAAAGACGAATCGCATTATTGGACAAGTTTTATGAATCAAGCCAGTTCTGTACAGTTAGGAATTGAAAAAATTGCGAAACGTACTAATCAGCCTATATTTTATTTCAAAGTCAATGTGCTGAAACGTGGTTTTTACGAGGTAGATTGTGTGCCACTCTGCTTAAATCCTGCTGAAACTGCTGAGTTCGAAATAACCGAACTGCATACCCGTTTTTTGGAAGAAATAATTAAGGCACAACCCGAATATTGGCTTTGGAGCCATAGGAGATGGAAGTACAGGCCTAAACCAGAACTTCTTCTTAGCAAAAATAAAATGTTAAAACAGGCTTAAATACTTATATTTTGAATGTAAAATAATCTTGTCATTAATAAGAATATTCGTACATGCGTCTACCTCTTTACTGTAGTAGGTTTTCATAGTGTTTTTGATAATTTCACGACCAATATTAGACTTGTAGCATTTATTGTTTCGTATAAACATTATGATTTGATTTTTTAAATTTTCAATCAGTTCTAAATGTATTTGAATAGATTTTTGGATTATCTTCGGAGAAAAATCAACATGCCCGGCGCTGAAAGATATTTTTTTACCTATTTTTTTTAAAAATTGATTGGGGATTCTCAAAACCTTTATTTGTTGGAAAGAATTGTCTTTTTGAATCTCTTCGAGAAACTTATAAAGCTTAGATATGGATATAAAGTGGAAGCAATCTTTAAGGTTTTCATTTTCATCTCTTTCTATAAATGCGATCCAAACCTGCATTTGCACAGATTTTTGTAATTCGAGTAAGGCGTTAATCTCAGAAATAAACAAAGCAAAAAAAGTTTCCTTGTTATTGGCACAATTCATTTTAGCCCTACATTTAACATCGAAGAGAATCGTACCAAGGTCTTTAATGTTCAATAAAAAATCCGGGCGTTTGGATTCGGAGTGATCTAATAAAGTTTTTGATTTTTCTATGCCATATGCTCCCTGACCAATATATAAATAAGGTATTTTGTTATCATCTAATAACTTTTTAAATTTAAGTTCCCCATTAAAGCCAATCAATTCGTGCTTAGATAGAAAATCATTTATTTTAACTGATTTATGTTCTTTAGGTATAAGATAGGTTTCTTGGTCTGTTTTGACTTCGTTTTTTTTGAATTGAGTAGCGCCTTTATGGATTAAAAGCGAATTATCTTCATAATCATACTTTAAATAGCTCATATATTAATTTTAAATAAAAGTCAGGAAAAAATAAACTATAAGAATTTTTAATCAATACAAAATAATAAACAATTTTGACATCTTATTAATTTTGTAAACACCTTTTTTTACGAATGAAAACCTTCAAGAAGACACTCTTAATCCTGATTTATACCTTTTTTTTATCGCTATTCGCGCTGTTTCTCCGGAAGCCTTATCTCTTAAATGTATTAAAATACAGAACACCCGATGCCGAAACGTATAAAATTTTCCCGCAGGAAATTTCGCATAAAAGTGATTCTGCATTTCATTTTATCAGATCGGCCAGGCAGCGGAACGATTTGGACACCTTTCGTGTTTTGGATGGAAACAATCAATCTATTCCCTTGAAACAATATTTAAGAAATGGACAGATCAATGCTTTTATCGCGATCAGGAATGATAGTGTTTTATATGAAAGATATAGCAAGGGCTATAGCGACAGCACTTTAACGACAATATTTTCTGGGGCTAAAAGTATGATTTCGATTATGCTTGGTCAGGCGCTAAATAATCATGCTATTAAAAGTTTAAATGATAAGGTAACTCAATACATTCCCGAGTTAAAATCGAACCCTGCCTTTGAACAGATTACCTTGAAAAACCTTTTAGACATGAAATCGGGTCTTGAATTCCAGGATGCGTTGGGCGGGATAGTAAAAGCATTTTTTTCTGATGAGGCTAAATATTATTATACCAATGATATGAAAGCACAGCTGATGAAAGTTAAACTCGTAAATAAACCAGGTACGGTTTGGAAGTATAAAAGCATCGATCCGATTTTATTGGGCTGGGTGTTGAAAAAGGCAACTGGAAAATCTGTAGCGCAATATTTTGAAGCCAATGTGTGGAAAAAGATCGGAGCAGAATATAATGCTACCTGGGGTTTAGACCAGGTTAATGGCCTTACAAACACCGCAAGTCGTTTTCAGGTAACGGCCATTGATTTTGCAAAAATCGGTCGGTTATATTTAAATAAAGGTAAATATAATAGAAAGCAGGTAGTTCCGGAAAGCTGGATAAATCAGTCGATTAATATCGGTTCGGAAAAGCCGACCTCTGCAAAGGGATGGCAAAAATCAGCACATCATTACCTCTGGTGGATTCCGCAGGAAGGAGATAATGGTGATTATGCTGCAGAGGGTATGCTTGGACAAAGGTTGTACGTCGATCCGAAAACAAATACCATTATTGTACAGTTCGCCGATCATGGCTCGGGAAATTATCCTTATCGAAAAATCAGCAGGTATTTAAGTAGTTTGCCATTTAAATACCCTGGGTCTTAACCGCTAAGTACGCTAAGAAACGGGCGCAAAGAGCACTGTGCAATGCACAACTTTGTATTCTTTGCGGAAAACTTTGTTCCCTTTGCGGTTAAATTTTTAAGTAGTACATTGCCTTTGCATGGAAAACAACGATGTAAGAATTTCAAAAAAGAAGCCGATTTTTCCGGTAACCCCTGCTTTGCAGAAATATTTGCGCACTTATCAGCGTGAAGCGAAATTACCCATTGGTTATAACGATTTAATGCAGTTTAACGAGGCTTTTCCTTTGATGGATAAGTTTGGTAAAGATTCGCTTTGGGAAGGGCCTATTTATGCACAGGATTTAATTGAAAGGCTACACGATGGTTTAAAGGAAATTTATGCAAACCTAAAAGCATCAGGAAACCTGCGCATTGTTGAGCATAAATACATTGATAAAATTGAATATTGCACTTTCGGAAATACTCATCCCTTCCGTATCCGCATTGTAAACCGCCTAAATGATGTTTACGATTACTTCTACATTAAAAAGGCCGATGCCTCGCGGATTTACGGTTTAGAAATGGAAGAAATCCTTTCACCAAATCAGGTAAATTACCTGGTAGATGGCGACACCTTGGTAGAAGAACATATTGCCGGGATTCCGGGTGATGTTTTTACAAAAGGGCAGTTGTATACACCAGAGTTTAACCCTACCCGTATCGCAAAAGAGTTTGTTAAGTTTAATGAGCGCTGTTTAATTATGCTTTTGGGTGATATGCGGGCTTATAATTTTGTGGTGCAGATTACGCCCGATTTTGATGATATCCAGTTCCGCATTCGTGCAATAGACTTTGACCAACAGTTTTATGAGGGGAATTTAAAAGTTTATCTGCCTCAGTTTTTTAAAGAAAATTTACCTTACGTAAAAATGAGCATGGAGCAGTTGACAGAAAAAACGGTACTACAATATCAGCAGGAAGAGCGATCCTCGATTGTGCATCGGGTAAGGAGTGAGCGGCACCGTTTAACCGATCTTCGTGATGTTTCGAACAAAGAAGAATTAACCACGCCCGAAAATATTACTTTGCTGAAACAGGGTATGAGCAATTATTTCAAGGATACAAATTATTTACGCTGTAAAACCATGACCGACATTATTGAATTGAATATTAAAAATATTATTAGGCAGGTTAAATTATAAGTTCTGTGGTGTCAGATGGTAACATCTAACAGCACGAAGATCTGACGGCGCGCAAATAAAAACGGTTGACAAATTGCCAACCGTTTTTGAGTGAATCTAGAAAGAGCGTCCAAAATTTTTAGGCATGTTGTCCTTCGTGAACACCCTCGGCAAATTCCTCTACAATTTTATCGTTAAAAGCAGGTAAATCTTTTGGTGTACGGCTCGTAACCAAACCTTGGTCAACAACTACTTCTTCATCTGACCAAAGTGCGCCGGCATTGATTAAATCCTGTGAAATATTTTTTACTGAAGTCATTTTTCTCCCCTGAACTACATTTGCATTGATTAAGGTTTGAGGTCCGTGGCAAATTGCTGCAACTGGTTTTCCATCGGCAAAGAAAGATTTTACAAAGGCTAGTGCATCTTCGTTAACACGAAGCTGATCAGGGTTAATTACACCACCGGGTAAAAGCAAAGCATTATAATCTTGCGCATTTGCTTCTGAAATGGTTTTATCTACCTCAACTTCTATCGACCAGTGATCGTGGTTCCAGGCTTTTATTTTTCCACTTTTTGAGGAGATAATGTGAACGGTTGCGCCCTCTTCTTTTAACCTTTTAACTGGTTCGGTTAATTCTACTTCTTCAAATCCGCTTTCTGAAAGTACAGCAATAGTGCGGTTACTTAATTGTCCCATAATCTTTAAATTTTTAATAGGTGATGTATTAAAGACAGTTGGGGAAAATTATTGTTTTTAGAAATTTGGATTAATCTAATCTTCATGTGGTTGTATCATAAGTTGTAATTCCATTCGAATTTGTCACGTTGAGCTCGTCGAAACGCCTTGAGAGGTATTTAACAGGTCCTTCGACAGGGTTATCATTGACAGATTTATTAGAAAGGTCGTCATTGCGAGAAGGAACGACGAAGCAATCTTTCCTGCAGTGATCCTTGCCATAGAGATTGCTTCGTCGGCTGAAAAAGCCTTCTCGCAATGACGATAATCTGTGGTGATTTATTTCTTTAAATCCTGTCATTTATATTGATTTTTATAAAATAACGTGAGTTTTGTATGTTTTTATCTGACTATCAGTTTGCTATAAAATATTGAGTCATTGCGAGGTTGGATATGAGCGAGCCGAAGCAATCTATCATGTATTTATTATCAAAAAAGATTGCTTCACTCTTACGCAAAACCTTCCTTCAGTTCGCATTGACGAAATTAAGACCCAAAACTCACGTTAAAATAACTTATCCCTCAGGATGACAATCTATATTTATTTATGATACAGCCTCATCTTTTTAGTGATAACTGCAGACCAATTTAATTGAATATTAGTTTCAGAGATATTCAAATTAAATAGATTCTGAAACAAGTTCAGAATGACGATGCGTGATAAGCTAGTCGTTCGTTCTACGGTGCTTAACAAAATATAAAGCCAGGTTTCCTGCAATGATAATATGATTAAAGATATTGGGTACTAAACCATAATATTTGGTGAAGATTTTAAACCGTTCTTTTAAACTTTCGCGATGTTTTTTCTTACTCATGCCACCAACTAAATATTTGGCCACATAACGATGAACGTTAACAATATTTGACGCCTTTTTTGCTGCTTTGATAATCCAGTCGATATCGGCGCTGTATTTATAAGTTAGATCGTAAGGTGCAATAATGCTGCGGCGGATATAAATGGCCTGATGGCTGATGTTCATGCCGTATTTAAAACTGGTCCAGTCGAATTTTTCCGGTGCTTCATGCCTTCTTCGACCTAAATTTTCCCAGTTATCGTTATACATTTCGGTTTCCCCATAATAAATATCGGCGCCTGGTGCAGAGGCAAAAACATCTTCTACAGTGTGTTTATCGTAAAGCTCATCACCTGAATTCATGAATAAAACATAATCGCTAGTAGCCAGTGCTAAACCTTTGTTCATGGCATCGTAAATGCCTTTATCAGGTTCAGATATAATCTTTGTAATCTGATCCTTATAGCGCTGCACAACCTGCAAAGTACCATCGGTAGATGCCCCATCTATTACAATATATTCAATTTTTTTATAGGTCTGATTAAGAACAGACTGGATGGTCCGCTCAATATCTCGAACATTATTGTACACGATGGTAATGACAGTTAGCTTTGGCAAGGGTTGGATTTTTGGGTTGGAGTAAATTTAATAAAGATTGCGCAAATTTTTCTACCTGAAAGTGAAAATGAATCTGCCAAACATTTTTAATTAGTTCAACACTGTTGGGCTAAATACAATGTGCTGTAAATCAGCTTACTGCTCTTATCTCGTTGTTGGTCGGCTAATTACAATAACGCTCTTTTTTGTTCGAATTTTATTTCGGCTGTAAATCAATCAATGTTTCATAAAGATGAATGTGCTCGGCGGCAATAACTTCTTCAGAAAAATCAGTTAAAATACCCAATCTTGCCGCTTTTTGGATTTCTTCTTTATTGGGGCGGTGATACAGCCACTCTATACCGTTTGCCAAATCTTCTGCATTTTGATACTCAGCCAAATAACCATTTTGCATGTGTTTAACCATATCTGGAATCCCACCAGTAGTAAAAGCAACAACAGGCGTAGCGCAGGATAAACTCTCCATCACGGTATTGGGCAGGTTATCCTCCAGCGAGGGTGTAATAAAAGCATCAGCGGCAGAATAACACTTCGCTAAATGATCATCTTTGTTAATGGTGCCTAAAAAAGTGGTTTTGAAAGGAAATTCTGGCATTTCTGCATTTTCCTTGTTTCCAAAAATAACCAACTCGATATTTTCTTTCTGTATTCCGGCTCTACGCGATAAAATTTCTAGCGCTTCTATTAAATAGGGTGTTCCTTTGTGTTTGTCGTTTTTGGAAGGCATAAATCCGCTCATCAAGACAAACTTGTCTGGATTGATTTTTAAGATTTTCTTGGCCTCTGATTTAACGTAAGGCTTGAAAATTTTCGTTTCAATGGTATTTGGGATCACAGTCGCTTTTCTGGTGCCTAATAAACTACTAAACTTTACCGATGCAGCCATCCACTTGCTTGGCGCCACGATATGAAAATTTAATTCAGTGTAAGCTTTCTGTTTTCGTACCCAGGTTTTGTGCGAAATATCATTTTTACCACTGATTTTTAAAATCGGACAATTTCCACATTGTTGATGAAAGTTTTCGCAACCATAGCGCACATGACAACCCCCTGTAAAAGCATTACTATCATGAAAAGTCCATACAATTGGCTTTTCCAGTTCATCGAGCTGAGCTAGGAACTTAGGATTTAAGAAACCATGGTTTATCCAATGTAAATGGATAATATCAGCATTTTTAACGTCTGGATGGTTAATTACCGAACGGCCAAACCACTGTAAACTGAAGGGAGTTTTTATCGATTTACTGAGCCACTTGGCAAAATATCTTTCAGATAAGATATTATAAATGGCTTTGGCTTTTTGAAAAGGCGACTTGCTAAAGGTATCTATCTTTGGATTTTGACCAAATTTATAGTAAACCAATACTTTTGAATCGATTCCACTTGCCTTTAAGGCGTCACTTAAGCGCAAACAGGCACGTCCTGCTCCGCCATTTCCATCATAGGTATTTAGGTGTACTACTTTCAAATCAATCAAAAATACATTTTATTGTTTACGAATATAAAATCTGTTGCGTAATTTAAGGCATCAAAGCCAAACAAAATAAATCATGATCAAATCCCTGTTAAAATCGCTTGTGGCAATCGCATTTTTATTGCCCATCCATACTTTTGCTCAAGGCCAAACCTACTTTGCGGCATACCCTGCTTTAACGCCCGATGCGCAAACTATAGTATTCAGCTATGATGGCGATATCTGGAAAGTACCGGTAAAAGGTGGGGTAGCTTTGAGGGTTACAGCGATGCAGGGTGAAGAAATCAATCCGAAAATATCTCCTGATGGTAAATGGATGGCCTTTTCATCCAACCAGTTTGGTAACTATGATGTGTATATTATGCCTATAACAGGTGGCGACATTAAACAATTAACTTTTAACGATGCTGCGGATGAAGTAGACAACTGGAGCTGGGATTCGAAAACAATCTATTTCACATCCGGGCGGTACAATTCTTTTTCGAGCTATAAAGTAAGTGTAAACGGTGGTACTGCAGTGCGTTTATTCGATAATTATTTCAACACTACGCACCATATTGCCGAATCGCCAAATGGTGAGCTGTTTTTTAACGATACCTGGGAGAGCTACCGCTTTGCCAACCGCAAACATTACAAGGGCGCCTACAATCCCGATATCCAATCGTACAATCCAAAATCGAAAAGCTACAAACGTTATACTGATTACATCGGGAAAGATTTCTGGACCAGTGTTGATCAGAAAGGAAATGTGTTTTTTATATCCGATGAGGGAAATGATGAGTACAACCTATATACTTTCATCAGCGGAAAGAAAACAGGTTTAACCAATTTCGATACCTCTATTAAACGTCCTTTTGTTTCGGCCAATGGAACTACCGTTGTATTTGAAAAAGACTATCAGTTATACACCTATGATGTGGCTTCGAAGAAAACAGAGAAAATTAATATCAGCACCTCGCGCAATCAGGTGTTGAGTAAAGAGCAGGAATATGATGTGCGTGGAAATATTTCGGCATTCGATGTTTCTACTGATGGTAAAAAGATGGCTTTTATTTCCCGTGGTGAGGTGTTTGTAAGTGATGTAGATGGGAAATTTATCCGCAAGATTACCAACAGTGGCGAACGTGCTTTGGAATGTAAATGGCTGGCTGATAATAAAACAATTTTGTTCAGTCAAACCGCTAATGGCTATCAGAATTGGTTTACGATTACCGGCGATGGAAAGGGAACAATAAAACAGCTCACTAAAGACAAGGCAAACGTACGCGATATCACTTTAAATAAAACCAAAACCATGGCGGTGTATTTGAGTGGAAGAAACGAGCTTAAGCTGATGGATCTTAAAACTTTCGACAGCAAAACATTGGTAACCGACGAGTTTTGGGCCTTGCAAAGTGCTGCGCCGAGCTTTTCACCAAATGACGAATATGTGCTTTTCACTGTATACAGGAATTTCGAACAGGATATCATGGTGCATCACATTAAGGGCAACAAAACCATTAACTTGACCAATACAGGTGTTACCGAAACTGGCCCGGCGTGGTCGCCAGATGGCAAGTATATTTTCTTTACCAGTGCGCGTACCAAGCCGTCTTATCCAACCGGGATGTCGAACGCGCACATTTATCGAATGGCGTTGAACAATTATGATGAACCTTACCGTTCTGATAAGTTCGACGATTTATTTAAAGAAACAAAACCTGCGCCAACGGAAGTTAAGCCTGCAATAACCGATAATAAAAATGGTAAAAAAGCAAAAACAGATACCACTAAAAAGAAGACTGAAGTAAAACCTACCCCAAAACCTGAGAATGTAATTACCATCAATACCCAGGATCTTTTGGATCGGATCGAATTGGTAGGCCCATCGTTTGGTGGCCAATATGGAACAGATGCCTTTGCCAAAGGCGATAAGACCTATGTTTTCTATTCGTCTAACCATGAAGGTGGTGCCCCAGGGCTTTACCGCACGACTATTGAGCCTTTTGAAGCCAATAAAACCGAAAAAGTTGCCGATGGTGGCGATTATTCAATTGTATCAGCTGGTGATAAATTTTTCGTTTTATCAAGAGGTACGATCAACAAATATTCTTTAGATGGGAATAAGCTTGATAAGGTAGACCATGATTATAAATTTACCAGAAACCTGAATGCCGAGTTTAACCAGATGTTTTATGAAACCTGGGTAGGCTTGGATGAAAACTTCTATGACGAAAAATTCCATGGCGTAGATTGGGATAAAATGAGGACACGTTACGCAGCTTATTTACCTTATGTGAACAACCGTAGCGACCTGAGGATTTTATTAAACGATATGTTAGGTGAACTGAATTCTTCGCACATGGGCTTTAATAGCGCAGGGGCAGAGGAACGCAAAAATCTTACTTACATCACCAATGAAACAGGAATTATCTTCAATAATGAAAACCCTTTAAAAGTTGAACGTATAGCCGCTAAAAGCAATGCTGCACGCACTGGCACTAATATTTTAGCAGGAGATATTTTGACTGAAGTGAACGGATTTAAGGTTGATGAAAAAATAGACCGCGATTATTATTTTAGTAAACCATCGCTGGATAGAGAAATTACTTTAACTTTTAAACGTAATGGGAAAGATGTTTTTGTAAATATACATCCTGAAAGTTCAGGTACCTTGCGCGGAAATCTTTACGATGAGTGGATCACGCAAAACCATAAAAATGTAGATAAATGGAGTAACAACCGGATTGCTTATTCTTATATGAAAAACATGGGTGGCGGCGAGCTGGAAACTTTCTTGTTAGATATGGTTGCACAAGAAGAAAATAAGGAGGCCATTATCCTCGATTTGCGTTACAATACCGGTGGAAACGTACATGATGATGTACTGAAATTCCTTTCTCAGCGCCCTTATTTAAAATGGAAATACCGCGGCGGCAAAATGGCCCCGCAAAGTAATTTTGGCCCGGCAGCGAAGCCGATTGTATTGCTGATTAACGAGCAATCTTTAAGTGATGCTGAAATGACGGCTGCAGGTTTTAAGCAATTAAAGCTGGGTAAGATTATCGGTACGGAAACCTATCGCTGGATTATTTTTACTTCAGCTAAAGGTTTGGTTGATGGTTCTTCTTATCGTTTGCCATCCTGGGGTTGTTATACCATGGATGGCAAAAATATCGAAAAAGAAGGGGTTAAGCCAGATATCTTCGTTAAAAATACTTTTGAAGACCGTCTGGCAAATAAAGATCCTCAACTCGAAAAAGCAGTGGTAGAGATTTTGAAGGATTTGAAGTAGGGTTAATTGGTTAACTGTTTAAATCGGTTAATTGTGCACGCATTTCGTCATTATAAGGCACGAAGCAATCCTACAAAATGGGTGGGCATTTCTAGCGCATTAAGATTGCTACGTGCCTTGCAATGACGATCATCATTATAAATTTGACAGTACCAACGAGATATTTCATCCTTTAAACAGTTATCCAGTTTGTACAGTTAACCAAATTTTCCGTTTCTTTGAGGTTGGAATTATTTAAAACATGGCAAATTTATTAACCGACAGGGCTTTTTGGGTAAATTATTGGGAAAGTAAAAAAGGGTTGGCGGTTCAGTTACCTTCAAACTATTTATTTCATCAGCAACTGGCAGATGTTATTCAGAAAGATCACGTTAAAACCGCCATCGAATTGGGTGGTTTCCCAGGTTATTATGCCGTATTCCTGAAAAAATATTTTCAGCTTGATGTTACCCTTTTAGATTATTTTGTGCATCCGCCGGTTGTTAATGAGCTTTTAGAAAAAAACAATTTAACCGAAAAGGACATCCATATCATTGAAACTGATCTCTTTAATTACACGCCCGAAATGCAGTACGATCTTGTACTAAGCTGCGGTTTAATCGAGCATTTTAACGATACTGCCGATATCATTAACCGTCATATCGCTTTCGTGAAGCCAGGAGGTACTTTGTTTATCACACTGCCAAATTTTAGGGCGGTTAACGGCTGGTTTCAGAAGAATTTCGATAAGGAAAACTACGATAAGCACAATATCGATAGCATGGATCCGGCGTTGTTGAAATCGATTTGCGAGCAGGCCGGACTTACAGCAGTAAAATCGGGTTATTTTGGCCGTTTTAGTGTGTGGTTAGAAAATGAAAGCCAGAAATCGGCAAGCGTTCGCCTGTTTAAAAAAGCTGTTTGGCTTACCGGAAAAGTATTTACAAAGATTATCCCATTCGAAAGCAAAAATCTATCACCTTATATTATATTAGTAGCGAAAAAGAAATAACGCGCTATGTCTGTAAGTTGGGGTTACTCGCCTAAAATTGAAAAATATATTCCTTTAGCCGATTTTCCGGCAGATAAATATTTAATTGTTGCTAAGCAGGCAATCGAAAATCTCGGCTGGAGCCTTAGTCATGTGTCAGAAAGCGGATTAATTGCTTATACACCAATATCTTTTCAATCTTATAGCGAAGAAATATCAATCCGTATCCACGGAAATTTTGCTGTGGTAAAAAGTGAATGTGTAGGTATTCAGATGCTTTTTAACGATTATGGCAAGAACGACTTAAACCTCGAAAAATTTTTTCATGAGTTCGAATATGTAGAGTTTCATCTCAAAGATGTTTGGGAAGAAAGTTTACATAAGTTTCACCAGTTGATTGCAACTCAGGATGATCAGTATTTTGAGAAAGCACCTTTGGCAACAAAAAATAAGATCAAAAATGTATTGTTCCTGTTTTTTCCTCAAAAAGGTTATGCGGTAACGCCGATTTTGGTGCTCGTAAATATCTTTTATTATATAGCACTTGTTCTTTTCTCGATAGTATACCTAAGGTATCAATTTGTAAGAAATGGAAGCAGTTATGATCCCGATTTTATAGAAGAACTCAAAAGGATTGCATTAAATTTTGGCGTTAATCAGCGCAATTTGGTGCTGGGCGGCGAATACTGGCGTTTAATTAGCTATCAGTTTATTCACGGATCTAAATCCCATTTGTTTTTTAATATGTATGCCCTGGTTTATCTGGGTTTAATGATCGAAAATAAACTGGGCTGGAAAAAATACCTCTTTATTTATTTGATGAGTGGCGTTTGTGGCGGTTTGGTGAGTTTGATCTTTCACCAAGAAGGTGTAATGATGGGTGCATCAGGCGCTATAATGGGCTTGTACGGCGCTTTTATCGCCTTATTAATTACTAAATCTTTTGAGCATAAAGCGACCAAAGCATTATTGATGAGCACATTGATTGTTTCATTACTGGTGCTTGTAAATGGTGCATTTGGCAAAAGGGTTGATAATGCGGCGCACATTGGTGGCTTTGTTTCGGGCTTTATTTTTACCTATGTGCTTAACTATAAATGGGACAAATCTTTCGAAGTCAAAAGCTGGGCGAGATACGCTGTTGCTGTTCTTTTATTCCTTATGTTTTTTAGTGGTGTAATTTACTTTAATCCAAAGTATGGCACTGAAGAATACCGTAAATTAAGGGACACTTTTAATAGCAATTTAGGCTCACTTAACGGCATTATGAATCTCAAAATCTCTTTGCCAAAAGACGTTAAGCTAGCTTCTATTAAAGAAGATGGTATCATACCGATGGAAAGGAATCTTGTTGTAATTAAACAAATGCAGGCCTTAAATTTAAGGCCTGAGGATGCTCAGGAACGTGCTGAAAAGATAAAACTGAGTAAAGCATCCCATCGGGCCGTAATGCTAATGTATAGAGATATTAAGGCCGATAGCACCTATCGCTATAGCAAACAAACTTCTACTGCATTGGCGCAAGTTTTCGAAATCCTTTACAAACCAGATTAAGTTGTTTAACCTGCTTTTTTGTATAGCCCAATTTCACTTAAAGTAATACAAACAGGCGATTTGGTAATGTTTATTTTTACTTTATTAGTTGTAACCGGACTGTCCAATTTAATTAAACGTTTTGCACCAATGCTGGTGCCATCGTAAACTTTTTTCCAGGCATTGTTTTCAAATACCTCAATAGTGTATCCCTCTATTCGCTGACCCAAAGGAATGTACTCTTGCAGGCTAATGATATCAAAGGTTTTAGCTGCTTTTAAATCTATTTCCAGGCTTGCCTGGTGGATGTCATCCTGCGTGGCCCAATAGCTTTCTCTTTTACCATCAAGCAGGGTAGCGACATCATACTTTTTGCCCCGGCTATTGCTCGCTTTAATAGATGCGCTTTTGGCCAGGTTATTTTCAAAAGTATGTTTAACCATGTCGCCAAAAGTTTTCAGCGCGGCTACATCATCATCATGGAGTTGACCACGGGTATCGGGTGCTAAGCCCAGATCTAATCCTGCACCACGGCCAACACTTTTTAAATACAGATCGAATAAGGTTTCTGGGGTTTTTGGCTTTTCGTTGGCATGATAAAACCATCCTTTTCTTAAAGGGACATCGCATTCTGCCGGCATCCAGAATTTACCATTTCTAATTCCTTCAGGACTTTGCGGATAATTTGCCTGCCCGGGCACTGCTACACTTTTTCCATCGGGTGCCATTGGTGTGAAAGTTGCCCAGGAGGTTGCTGCGGCATGTCCGTCTTCATTGCCTACCCAGCGGATATCTAAACCGATATCGCTAAAAATATTGGCCATTGGTTGCATTTTACGCGTAATTGCCCAGGTATTGTTCCAATCGTAATAGGTAGTATTATCTATCGAACGTTTTTCTTTAGCACCACCGTAATAGCCATCGCCACCGTTAGCGCCATCGTGCCAGCTCATAAAAAGCTCACCGAAATTGCTGTAAAGCTCTTTTAACTGTGCCTGGTAAATGGCAAGATATTTATCTGTTCCATAAAGCGGATTGTTCCTGTCCCAAGGGGAGCAATAAACACCAAACTTTAAACCGTTTTTGCGTACGGCCTGTTCTACTTCTTTAACTAAATTTCCCTTTCCTGCTCTGAAAGGACTTTTACTGATATTATAATCGGTCGTTTTGGTTGGCCATAAAGCAAATCCATCGTGGTGTTTGGCTACCAAAATAATACCTCTCAAACCGCCTGCTTTTGCTGCTTTGATAATCTGTTCAGCATTAAAATCAGTAGGATTAAATGTTTTGGGATCAGCATCACCAAAACCCCACTCTTTATTTTCGAAAGTAGTTGGGGTAAAATGGATTAAGCCATAAACTTCGATATCATGCCAGGCCAGTTGCCTTTTTGATGGTAGTGCACCATAAGGTTTAGGCGGCGTTTGGGCGTAAATAGTTGTCGAAAGTAGTAAAAAAAGGATCAATAATGGTTTCATAATAGTATAGCTTAGATAAATCTAAAGTACAAATAATTACCATTGGTAAGGTAAGCGTTTTATCAATATTTAACCTGTTGAAAATGTAGGTGCAAAATTATTTTACATCTTGATCGTTACATGGATTCACCAAACATTTAATTTCGGTTTACGTTAGTTATTTATGAGCGCTTTTATCCAGAATCCCCCCGATGGAGGTACAATATACACCGAAACCAATCTCAATCAGTTTTTTCCTGAGCCATTTAATACAATAACAAGTTGCTTTTTCTTAGCTATTGCTGTGTATTGGACAATAAAGATTTGGGGTAATTTTAAACAACACAGTTTTCTAAGCATTGCCTTAGTTTTACTTTATATAGGGGGAATAGGCGGGACTACCTATCATGGACTAAGACGGTGGCCGATCTTCATCATGATGGATTGGGTGCCGATTATGCTTTTGTGCCTTTCGGCTGGTGTCTACTTTCTTTCCAAATTAACCAGATGGTATTTTGCCGTTTTAATTGTAGCGGTATATGCCTTTTTTCAATTTTATGTCCGAAGGCTTTTTAGCAATGGCGATTTTCAGATTTTCATCAATATCAATTATGCTTTTATGGCCGCGCTGGTTTTATTTCCGGTATTTGGTTATTTGATCAAAACAGATTGGAAAAATGGCAAATGGGTTGGCTTTGCGCTAATTGCTTTCATCTTCGCTTTAACTTTCCGCATAGCCGATAAATGGGATATTTTAAGCATCGGTACGCACTTTTTGTGGCATACCTTTGGAGCCGTGGCTTCTTTCTGTATGCTGAATTATATTTATTTGGTTAATTACAAGAAAGTACAGCAATAATTTAACATTGAGCTTGCTGAGTGAAATTCAACAAGCTTAATTTATTTAAAATTTTGAATGTGTCTTACTATAGTCCAGTTTCTTTTGTCCGCCTATAGCATATTCGATGCCACCCCATAAATGGTTCTGGAATTTATCATCAGCCCAGCCTTCTTTAGTATGGCCCATACAAGTATAGAAAGCCCTTCCGCCATCAAAATTGTGGTACCAGCTAAAGGGATGGAAATCGCCGTTTTTACCACCAGTATACGATTTCTCGTCTAAGGTGATCAATACTTTAATATCAGGATTGATATCCTTAAAGTTATACAGCTCATCTTTTCTCATCCATATCGAATCGGTAAGGAATTTAGTGGATGGATGTTTTTTATCTTTAATGATAAATTTAGCTTCCTGAACTGCTGGGTGACTGATGAAATAAGCACCAGCTAATTTACCATACCAAGGCCAATCGTATTCGGTATCGGTTGCGGCATGGATGCCCACATAACCTCCACCTGCCTGGATATATCTTTCGAAAGCCACCTGTTGTTTATTATCCAATACATCGCCTGTTGTATTTAGAAAAATAACAGCGGCATATTTTTTAAGGTTATCTTCTGTAAACAGATCAGCATTCTCAGTGGTATCTACTTCAAAATGATGCTCGGTGCCCAATTTCTGGATCACATCTTTTCCGGTTTCAATAGAGTTGTGCCTAAAGCCTTTGGTTTTGGAGAAAACTAAAACCTTTGCCGATTTCTTGACTGTGGTATAGCTTTGAAATAAAATTACTGTTGCAACTAATAAACACAGGGACAGGTACTTTTTCATTTTTTTGACTTGGTTAGTGTGATGGATAATAAGCTTTAAATTTAAGAAAGTTGTTTGATAATTTCCATACATCTTTCTTCAACCTGCTTGCAAACAGGGCTAAACAGGCTATTATCCCAGTATGGGTCTGTAACTTCGTCGTTATCAAGAAAAAGTTTAACCTTTTTTCGTTCTTCTTCGCTTTTAGCAAGGTTTTTAACATCAGCTAGATTATTCTGGTCCATAACCAAAATCAGATCGTATTTAGCAAACATAGAGTGGCTAAATTGTTGTGCCCGCTGTTTGCTGATGTCGTAACCAAGGGTTTTCGCTGCAGAAATACTCCTGTGGTCGGGGGCTTTGCCGATATGCCAATTGCCCGTTCCTGCAGAGGCAATCTCCCAGTTTAAGTTCTGTTTATCTGCCAGGTGGCGCATAATGCCCTCGGCCAGCGGCGAACGGCAGATATTACCAAGGCAAACCATTAAAATTTTCAATACTATTTAGATTTTGCTGTAAATATATAAGTAACGGTGTAGGTTGTTCCTTCCTTCTCAAAAGTATATTTTTGAATGATATTTGCCCCGTTTAAATTTACAGTTTCTGTATTGCCGAAACCAGTATTTAGCGTGATTTCATTCCCACTTTTTGTCCATTTGGCATTTTGAAAGGAAAACATGTCGCATAATGGACCTGTAGAGGTGAAAGCATAAGATCCGTTTGATGAAAAACTTAATTCGTAATTGTTGTTTAAACAAGAACTAGGTCCTGAAAGCGTCATGAAATTACTGCTCGATTTTCCGTTTACGGTTAAAACAGGACTAACAGTTGCCGATTGCAAGAGCCATTTGTAACTCGTAATATCGTCAATTGCAAGAGTTTCTTTCTTTTTACAGGCAAATGCCAGGCATAGGGTTAAGATAAGTAGTAATTTTTTCATCAGTTTATATTTGGTTTTGGTTTATACCTCATAAACGAACCTATCTATTAATATGCTACAGTAGCAAAAAAATGCTTCAAGCTGTTAGCATTGAGGCATTAAATATATTAATTGAAATGTTAGCCGTAAATATCGTTTAACATTTTAGCTAAACGCACACCGCCTTTTAATAACTGTTCGTTAAGGGTATCAATCCAATCAAAATTATAGCGATAGCTTAATTTAGCTTCTGGTTTAGTGTTTTCATAAATTTTGTTACAGATACCGAACGATTCGTAAATGCAATCTCTAAGACTTGTATTTTGCCAGTTATATAGCTGAATTGCCGAAGGGTGGTTAATTGCCTTCGCATATTCTGTATAACTTAACTGTTGATACTCGATAAGCTGTTCATCCCAAACCCTGTGGATATTTGATTTTTCATTGAACCATAATACTGAAATGCGGTTGCCGCCCAAATCATCTTTACGGGCAACATGCATAGGCTGACATAAATCGCCTGCCAGGTGAACCAACATGCGCAAGGCTAGTTTTTTTTCGGCTGCAGTACTGCTTGTTTTCTTTAAAATGGCAATTAAATCGGGAATTTTATTGTAAAGATTTGGCGCTTTTTCAGTCTCCAAAAAATGATATACACCATTCTTATCTAATCCAGCCGGAAGATTAACAAAATGCCAGTTATACATATAGTTATAGGTAGAATCGGATTTAATAAAATCACCCCAATTGGCCGACATGGCCAAAGTTTCGTAACCTAAAATACTTTGAATAGCCTTGCGTGTTTTAGCCTTTAAATAACTATCGGCAATTTCGCCAACTACACGATGACCGATGGTACCCCATGCATCTGCCTGAATAGGTAAATACGCTAAAAAGCCAACAGCTAAGGCAGTGGCTAATTTCTTTTTAATTGATGTTAAAATCATTTTATAATTCTTTTGGTACGCAGGTAATTTTTTCTTTAAGTGTTAGTTTAATTTCGCGCTGATCGCTTAAACTTTCTAACCATAATGTGTCTGCAGATTTCTTTTTGATGAGGAAGTTTTTGTCGTACCGGCCAATACGGTAACATCCCGATATTTTTTGTTTATAGTTTGCATGTGTAAAGGTGGCGCCAACAAATAGGGTATCACCTTTAACCGCATAAACGCCTTTTGCATATTCTTTCCAAATACCATTGTTATAACAAGAGTCTTCGTAAAAATTTACTTTGCTACGGGTAACCATATCAATATAAACAGAATCGCAGGTAAATTTGAAATGGTGTTGTGTGTAGTTGCTCAATTTATTACTAAAAGCGACGGAATCTTCATTCCAAATCCCTTGCATAAAATCTTCGCCTTTGCCCTGAATATTAGGCCGCAGACTACAAGCTACATGTAAAATGGATAATGTAAAAAGGAAAATGTAACAAAGCCTTAATCCTAACTGCGGTTTACTCATGGTTATAATCGATGCTTTTAGGAAACTGATCGTAGGTTACGGTATTCTTTTTAACGGTATTGATAATCAGGATTAAAAAGCCAGCGGCGAAACAAAGGCTGGCTATAAAGCTAATGATGCCAATTACAGTGTGATATTGCGAAATTTCAGTGTATGCTAAATAACGGTCATTTATTAAAAAAGGCATCAATACACTATAAAATAATGTTGTCAGTAAACCAATTCCTGAACCAATAGTCATTAAAATTGCCTCAACAGCCGATTTTTTTGCTAAAAAATAACAGCAGGTACCAAATATGATAACCGGTGAAATGATCGATACCAGGTTGATCAGTGTAGAAAGCATTGAATTCATTTTACCTGTTTTTAATTAACCGTGTTGATTTAGACCTGTAATTTTTAAAAGTGACGTCATTCCCGCGCAGGCGGGAATCTTAATACAATGCGCTTTAAGATTCCCAATTGAATTGGGAATGACGGTTCTCCTAAGTTATTTCAAACTTCCAACCATGTCTTCCGGGCGAACCCATTCATCAAACTGTTCATTGGTTAATAAACCCAACTCTACAGCAGCAGCTTTTAAAGTTTTATTTTCTTTATGTGCTTTCTTCGCAATTTTTGCGGCGTTTTCGTAACCCACGTGCGGATTTAAAGCCGTAACCAGCATCAAAGAATTTTGCAAATGTTTCTCAATTTCTGGCAAATTAGCTGTAATTCCTTCAGCACATTTATCAGTGAAAGAAACGCAGGCATCGCCAATTAAGCGGGCCGACTGTAATACATTAGCTGCAATAAGCGGTTTAAATACGTTAAGTTCAAAATGGCCGGACATGCCGCCCACTGAAACTGCAACATCGTTACCAATTACCTGTGCACAAACCATTGTTAAAGCCTCAGGTTGCGTAGGGTTAACTTTACCTGGCATAATAGAAGATCCGGGTTCGTTATCAGGAATTACAATTTCGCCAATACCACAACGCGGACCGGAACTTAACATCCTTACATCGTTAGCCACTTTCATTAAGGCAACCGCTGTACGTTTTAAAGCGCCAGAAAGCTCGACCATTGCATCGTGCGCTGCTAAAGCCTCAAATTTATTTGGAGCGGTAACAAAGGGTAAACCGGTTAAATCGGCAATTTTTTTAGCCACTAAAACATCGTATCCTTTTGGTGTATTTAAGCCTGTGCCAACAGCGGTACCACCTAATGCCAGTTCGGCAACCATAACCAAAGCATTTTTAATAGCCCTGATGCTGTTATCAATCTGTTGTACATAACCAGAAAATTCCTGACCTAAAGTAAGTGGTGTAGCATCCATAAAGTGTGTACGGCCGGTTTTAACAATCGTACTAAATTCTTCCACTTTTTTGGCTAGGGTATTTCTTAATTTTTCTAAACCTGGAATGGTATTTTCTACCGTAAGTTTATAGGCTGCAATGTGCATTGCAGTTGGATAAGTATCGTTTGATGACTGCGATTTATTTACATCATCATTAGGGTGAAGTACTTTTTTATCATCAGCTAATGAACCACCGTTAATTACATGAGCACGGTTTGCAATCACCTCGTTACCATTCATGTTGCTTTGTGTACCCGAACCTGTTTGCCAGATTACCAATGGAAATTGATCATCTAACTGTCCTGCAATAATTTCATTACAAGCTTTAGCAATTAAATCGGCTTTTTCTGCTGATAATACACCAAGTTCCGTATTGGCAAGCGCAGCTGCTTTTTTAAGGTATCCAAAAGCGTGGATAATTTCTTTTGGCATCGAACCTTCGGGCCCAATTTTGAAGTTATTGCGTGAGCGTTCGGTTTGCGCACCCCAGTATTTGTCGGCCGGTACCTGCACCTCGCCCATGGTATCGTGTTCTATTCTGAAACTCATTATATTTTTGATTTTTCTTGTCGCAAATTTAGGTTTTTTGCCTTTTAAAGCGTTGGATTTATGTAAGATATTTAATGGATAACAAAATATATTGCCGAAATGTCTTTATTCCTTTTTATTCTTCATCATTAATGTACAAATTTTATCCTGGCTAGCCGCTTCTACCAATGAAATCATATTCATACCTTTACCGCAAATATGCAGGGATTAGTTATTAAATCTACAGGGAGCTGGTATAGTGTTTTGGCCGATAATGGCGAACGCTATGATTGCCGGATTGTAGGGAAATTCAGGATTAAAGGACTTAAAACCACCAACCCGATTGCGGTTGGCGACAGGGTGAAATTTGATCTGGAACGGGATAGCAACCAAGGTTTGATACACGAAATGCTGCCACGTAAAAACTACATCATCCGCAAATCGATCAACCTAAGTAAGCAGGCACAGATATTGGCTGCAAATTTGGATATGGCCATGTTGGTGGTTACGCTAGCTTCACCTCGTACATCTCTAGGTTTTATCGATCGTTTTCTGGTTACGGCCGAGGCTTACGATGTACCTGCGGTTTTGGTGTTTAATAAACTCGATCTGTTTAGTAAAGAGGGATTGGAAATTCTTCAGGAGTTTAAAGATATATACGAGAATATCGGCTATGCCTGCTACGAAGTTTCGGCTTTAAAAGGCATTAATATTCCGGTTATCCAGGAACTGATTACCGATAAAATCACCTTGATATCTGGTCACTCGGGCGTTGGGAAATCGAGTTTGATTAACGCATTGTTGCCCGATCGTGATTTAAGAACGGGGGAGGTTTCGGACTGGAGCGATAAAGGACAGCATACCACTACTTTTGCCGAGATGTTCGAACTGCCACAGGGCGGTTTCATTGTAGATTCTCCCGGAATTAGAGAACTGGGTGTGATCGATATTGAGAAAGAAGAACTGGGGCACTTTTTTAGAGAAATATTTAAAACCTCGCACGATTGCCGCTTTAACAACTGCAGACATGTTAACGAACCAGGTTGTGCTGTTTTAGCTGCAGTAAACAATGGTGAAATTGCAGTTTCGAGATATGAAAGTTACCTGAGTATTTACCACGGAAACGATACAAGGCACTAGCCCCCCAACCCCTGAAGGGGAGTTGAACGGCGAGGTGAAAAGGTGAATAAATTTATAATTATTACTAAATAATATGGAGTCCCCTTTAGGGGATTTAGGGGCTATGAAATTCAAACTGGGAGATTTTGTGCGTTTTGTTGATGAAAAACGTGAAGGTTATGTAACGAAGATTATCGATAGCCAAACTTTAGGTGTTACCGATGAAGATGGTTTCGAAATACCTGTTGCGGTGAGTAATTTAACTTCTGTGCATGGTCATGGTGTGGTAGCCGAAGAGTTGGATGTACCAAAACCCATCCAGGTAAATATCCCCAGCATTAACAAAATCGAAAACGGCATTTATGTTGCCGTTGCTACCGATGATAAAGCAGGTAATGTAGTGCATTTCCACCTGCAAAACCATTCACCAAATATTTTATTGATAAGCCTAACTACCGAGCGTAAAGAGAAATACGCAGGCACTTTTCATGGCGTAATCGAATCTTATGCCTCAACATTAGTTTATTCTGCTTCCCTGGCCGATCTTGACCTTTGGCCAGAATTTAACTTTCAGGTTTTGGTGTTCAGCAAAGCCGATGTTAAACCTATCGATCCATTGTTGATCCGTAAGAAATTTAGGGCAAAGGATTTTAGCACCGAACAAAAGGAATTGCCTCAGTTGAAAAACAAAGGATGGTTGATCCGTTTGGATGATCTTGCCCCGGTAACTATCGATCCGCAGAAATTAAAGGAAAGTTTTTTCAGATCATCGGAAGAGAAAAAAACGGTTGAAGCTCCACAAAAAGAAATCGATTTGCACATCGAGAAACTAAGAGATGACCATCATTTTTTAGAAGCTGATGAAATGTTACAGATTCAGATTAATCATTTTCAAACGGCCATGGATGCCGCAGTTGTACATCATTTCGATAAAATCGTTTTTATCCACGGTTCAGGCAACGGTACCTTAAGAGATAAAATCCATAAACTGATCAGTAAAAATCCGCATGTAAAAACATACATGGATGCGAGGAAAGAAAAATTTGGTTATGGGGCTACTGAGGTAGTTTTTAAGTAGGGGTTTTTGTTGTGGTGTAAGATGTTACCATCTTACACTGAGGCAAATCTTTCTCACTCCATTCGTCATTCTGAACTTGTTTCAGAATCAATTCAGTAAATTAAAGATTCTTCACTGCATTCAGAATGACAAAAGAACGTCATCCTGAGCCTATCGAAGGGTAGCCTGTTAATTTATCTTATTTAATCATTTGGGCGTTCCCCTCTCCAGATGAAAAATCTGGAGAGGGTCGGGCTTTGCAGGGCTCCGCTTCGCTGCGGTACCGATGAAGAATCGGTACTGGACCCTTACAATCCCTAACGCAAAAACCCAGAGCCAATGTTTGTGGTGTAAGGTGTTTTGTGGTGTAAGATGTTACCATCTTACACTGAATTTACTTTTCATGTTTGGTAACTCACAAACACTGCGAATATATAGCCATGGAAGCACAGAAAATACGGAAAGTATAGGCTAAGTCAGATGGTAACATCTGACTTCACATGAGATCTTTCTCACTCCATCCGTCATTCTGAACTTGTTTCAGAATCTAGTAAATTAAAGATTCTTCACTGCGTTCAGAATGACAGAAGACTCAGCGGTAATCTCTTAATCTGCGTGAAAAACCTGAGGCCCTTTAGGGGTTTGGGGTCAACTCCAAAACCACTATAATCGCATTATTGCTCAATGCTTCCAATTCTACCTGTTCCATATCCCAGAGCGCTAAACCATCTCTTGGATGCATCAAGCGGCCTTCAATTTCGAAAGCCCCATCAATAATAAAAGCATAGAACTGATGGTTTAGACTTTGCATTTTATAAATCACCTCTTCTCTGCCTGCGAAGATCCCCATGCTTAATTTAAATGGCAGTTTCGGGTTTGAGATAATTTCTAGCAGCTGATTCTGGTCTTTTTCAAAATTGAAACCGAAAAGCATTTCGCTTGCCCGCATTAAAAACATCTCTGTTTTAATCCCAAACTGCATGTAATTAATCACATCGTTTTGATAGGGGTTGCTGATTTCTAACACTTCGCCCTTACCCATATTCAACACCTGTACTTGCCCGGTTTCTAAAGCAAATCCTTTTCCGTTGGCAACAATGTCTATTCCGCCGGTAATGGGTATAAATATCTGGAGCGAATCTTCTTTGCATAGAAAAAACGTAACCTTTCCACCAACTATCGATTCGTCGTTACATAAAAACAAGTTGCCAAAAGCTTCTCTGTATTCGCTGTAATATTTTTCGAAATTAAAGGTGCTGTATCTTCTTAGTGCCGAAGTTTCTGTTACCCCCCGCTGATCGGCTAAAAATATTTTCCCAGGTGTGAGTTCGATCGTTAATCAGTATTTTTTATCGCGTGAATACTTACAAATGGTTGTATCTGAAAAAGGTTAGTGAAAACTTCCTCTTCGTTGGTTTCTTTAAATTGCGAAACCAAAAGCAGGTTATCAATCGTGTTGTGCCAAATCAATGGTTTTGAGAAGAAATTGATGGCTATTTTATGTTTTTTTAAGTCGTTGCTATCAGAGTTAATGATTTCGAACTTAAAATTTTCAAAAGTCAGAAAACGTCTACCCAAATTATCCAGTACATCAGGAATAATTCCATTTAACTGGCGTAAATAACCAGTAATAGCTGCACTGACCAAAAAATGCAACTTCTCTGCCTCCGGAACATTTAATATCATTTCGGAAAAAGTAGTAAACCGCTGTTCTTGATTATAAAACTGAGCCTGCATTTTGAATTCAGCAAAACTGTCTTCATGTACAAACTTATCCCATGCACTGGTATTGGTTGCATCAATTATTTTTCGATAGCATAGTGTAATTACTTTCCTCGACATGGTATAAAATTAAAAAAGACGCTAAGAAATCCTAACGTCTTTATGAAAATAAAACAATTATAAGGATAATACTATGCTTTTACGTTCAGTTTAAATGTAAGTTCGAAACCTGTTGTCAATGTTCCCGTTACGGTTGCAATTTCTACACCCGTTTTATCATCACTAAAAACATTATCGGCATTATTGTAGGTATAGCCCGTCATACCCTTGCTATAGCCGTTTACCAGGGCCAATGATGTTCCTGCACCTTCAGGGAAAGCAATCTGTGTTACATTTAATGAAGTTCCGGCTGCATTATAAACATGCACATGGATATGTGTTGCACGGCCACTGTACCATCCTGGAAAGATTGTGGTAAAAGTTACCAGTCCGTTTGCATCGCTTGTTTGACGACCACGTAAAAAGTGCACCGATTGATAATTTGTGCTCTGCATGCCACTTCCTCCATATTCAGAATAATTTCCTTCTGCATCACAATGCCAGATATCTACTATAGCTCCTGCCAAAGCATTACAGCTGTTATTTAAGTTGCCAATGGTAATTTTTGCCGTCATTTTATAACCCGTACGGCCATCGGTAATATCACTGCGGACATATGATGTTGGTACTTTTGTAGGGAAAGGTCCTTCGGTTTCAGTTGGTGCTATGGTACAGGTTCCGTTAGTGCTGGTCGTTGTTCCCGCGGTACCAGATCCCGACGTGTCTGAGCCATCGGTAATGCTGCTTTTTTTACAGGCCTCGATAATTACTGGAGTCGAGATGGCCCCGATCATTAAGCTCCTGATGAAATTTTTTCTTTCCATAACCTTGTTTTTAAGTTCATTTTTGTTAGTAGAACCAAGGTGTGGATAAAGCGCTATCATAGCAAAAATGTATCGATTAACCCTCGCTTTGTATCGGTTAAATAAATAAGATGTTAAATGATGTTAAGGGTAAGATTTACAGTTGCTTATTCGATTTTTTCCAGTCATCGATAAAAGAAGAATATGTATCGCTAATTGGAATAATTTCACCGCTTATCAGCTCTGCTTTCCTATTTAAAATAGATACCACCTTATGTACAGGCACTACAAAACTCCTGTGTATCCTCTTAAATTGATCTTCTGGAAGTTTCTCCAGCATCTTTTTTAATGGCATTAATGTTAAAATCATTTTATCGTTCTGGATATGAATTTTTACATAATCCTCCAAACTTTCAATGTAGAGAATATCTTTTAAATCAATTTTAATAAGTTTATATTCAGCGTGTACGAAAATACTTTCTCCGGCGGGCTCAGTAATTTTTTGATGCTGATAATTATAAAATTGAAGCGCTTTGTTAACTGCCTTTTTAAAACGCGTATACTCGATAGGTTTCAATAAATAATCAATAGCATTTAATTCAAAACCTTCAAAGGCAAAATTTTTGTATGCAGTTGTAAATATTACCATTGGCTTAATGGTTAAAGATGCAAAAAGTTCAATTCCAGTAATATCTGGCATATTGATGTCTAAAAATAATAAATCTATCGGAACACGATTTAAATATTCGGATGCTGCTATTGCATCTTCAAAAACATTTGCCAACCGTAAACTGTCGGTCGCGTCAATATAGTTTTTAATTAAGGCAAGAGCCAATGGCTCATCATCTACAGCAATGCACTTTAGGGGTTTGTTCATTTGTTTAATTAATCATCAACATCCAGTCCCGTTATTTATCCGAAATCAAAGAAGAATGGCCAGATTTACAGTAAAAAGCCCGTCATTATCTTTGATATTCAGAATGTGTTTATCGCCGTAAATATAACGTAATCGCTGTTTGGTGTTTTCTATTCCAATCCCCGTACGTTCTGTATTCTTTTTATCCCGGTAAATGGTGTTCTGACAATAAAAATTAATGGAGCTATTCTGTACATTTATTTTAATAGTTAAACTGTTGCTTTTGTGGTTGCTTATTCCATATTTAAAAACGTTTTCTACAAAGGCCATTAAAATAAGGGGGGCAATTTTCTTGTTTTCAAAATTGCCAGTAAGTTCATAATTCAAGTCGGTTTTTTTGGTTAACCGTAATTTTTGTAGGGCAATAAAGTTGGTAATACAATCTACCTCGCTCTGTAGGCTAACAAAATCACAACCAGCCTCATCTGTAATATACCTCATTATATTAGACAGCTTCATAATAGAAGGGGCTGTATTTTCATCCTTAATAATGGCAAGTGTATATATATTATTTAGGGTATTGAATAAAAAATGAGGGTTTACCTGTGCCTTTAAAAAGGAAAGTTCTGCATGTGCTTTTTCTGCTTCTGCCTGTAAAAATCGCTGAGTAGTTAAACGCAATTGTTTGTTCGTTTCCTGGGTAAAGCCGATAATTACGATAATGAGGAACAAGAAAATGCTTATAATGTCAATATTCGGACCACCAAAACGATTAAACATTGGTTTATGCGGTCTGTTCTCAAAATTATTATTCCACGGTGGTGGAGGCATTTCTTTGTGATTTGGTTCTCCATGATTTTTGAAAACCAGCTTGTCGAATGGCCTTATAAAAATTAATGCAATTAAAATTAAAAGCAGAGCCAAAAAGTAGAAGGTATACTTTTTGTGTAAATAAAATTTTTGGAATAAAAATTTGATATGGAAAACGTATATAAAAATGAAAATCAAGCAAAAAGTAAAGTAATTGAATATGAAGCTGGGCTTTTGAATATTTTCGAAATTCTGATTAGAAAGCAACAACAAAGGCAGCCCTAATAACAAAATCCCGAATAGAAATTGAATAATGATTTGAATACTTAGACTTTTTAGCATTAGGTGTAAAACAATAAAAATAAAAAAATTAAACAGAAAATGTATCGGTAAAAGACATATATGTATAGACGGTTTGTTTTTTTAGCCCAATTTTTGAAAGCGTTTTATTAAGAATCAAACAAAATGAAGCGAATTAAGATCTGACTATGCTTTTTGTAAAGCTGAAATTTCTATTTACAAAAGATTAAAACTAGCTTTGCCGCTATTAATGAAACACCTGGTTACCATATCGCTTGTATTTTTTAGCTTAACACATTTGGCAAAAGCCGAACGCGTTGAAGGGCTAAGGATATTAAACGAATATTGCAATGAGCATAATATCAGCGTTAATGCAAGCGGCAAAGCCTCAGTCCAACTGAACGAAGACCGTAACCCTTATTTATTATCATACACCACGTTAGCTTTAATCGGAACCCAAGCCCAGTTAAAAGTTGCAAAATATGTAAGTGTAAATCAGGTAATTACTGATTTAACAATCAGGAAAAAACCGAAGAATAACAGCCCCTAATTTTTTCTGAAAGATCTTTTTAGAAGATTTATGCCCCATTTATACCAGCAACTGCCAAACTGACTTAAGGAAGACAATGGCTTGGTTGTTGTAACACACCATTTTTTAATAATAAATACGATTTAAAATATTATAATGTTAGGATTTTTAGCGAAGATTTTCGGAAGTAAATCAGAAAGAGATATAAAGGCTATCCAGCCATTGGTTGTTAAAATTAATGAACAATACAGTAAACTGTCGGCACTTAGCAACGACGAGTTACGTGGTAAAACCACAGAATTTAAAGACAAGATCTCAGCCTTTTTAACAGAGATTGATGGGAAAATTTCAGCACTAAAAGCTGAAGCAGAGAGCGAGGATTTAGATCTTCACCAAAAAACAGCTATTTATGATCAGGTTGATGCCTTAGGTAAAGAGCGTGATGCAGAATTAGAAAAAGTACTTTTGGAAATCCTTCCTGAAGCTTTTGCTGTAATTAAAGAAACTTCACGTCGTTTAAGCGAAAACGATTATTTAGAGGTTACCGCAACCCAGTTTGACAGAGATTACGCTGCAAGAAAAAACAATGTTAAAATTGTTGGCGATAAGGCGCAATGGGCCAATAAATGGGATGCTGCAGGAACTGAAGTAGCCTGGAACATGGTACATTACGATGTGCAATTAATTGGGGGTGTTGTATTGCACAGCGGTAAAATTGCCGAGATGGCTACCGGTGAGGGTAAGACCCTGGTGAGTACATTGCCGGCTTATTTAAATGCATTGGCCGGTCAAGGCGTACATATCGTTACGGTGAATGATTACCTGGCCCGTCGTGATAGTGAATGGAATGGCCCTCTATTCGAATTCCATGGTTTAAGTGTAGATTGTATTGATAAACACGAGCCGAACTCTGAAGAAAGAAGAAAAGCTTACGCTGCAGATATTACTTACGGAACCAATAATGAATTCGGGTTTGATTATCTGCGTGACAATATGTCGCAGACACCGGATCAATTGGTACAACGCAAGTTGCATTTTGCAATGGTGGATGAGGTCGATTCAGTTTTGATTGATGATGCCCGTACCCCTTTGATTATTTCTGGTCCGATTCCACGTGGCGACGAGCATGAGTTTTATGAATTAAAACCACGTATCGAACGTTTAGTTAATGCACAGAAAGCTTATGTAGCACAGGCATTAAACGAAGCGAAGAAATTAATCAACGCAGGTAACAGCGGAACAGAAGAAGGTGAAGGTGGCTTAGCCTTACTGCGTGCATACCGTGGTTTGCCAAAAAACAAAGCTTTAATTAAATTTTTAAGTGAAAGCGGTGTTCGTGGTTTGTTGTTGAAAACCGAAAACCATTATATGGCAGATCAATCTAAGAATATGCCAAAGGTAGATTCTGAATTGTATTTCTATATCGATGAAAAAAATAACCAGGTTGAATTAACTGAAAAAGGTATCGAACTCATTACCCAATCGGGAGAAGATCCGAATTTCTTCGTATTGCCTGATGTTGGTACTGAAGTAGCAGACTTAGAGAAATCTGATCTGCCTTTAGAAGAAAAGGTTGTTCAAAAAGATGCCTTAATGCGCGATTATTCTGTTAAAGCAGAGCGGATCCACTCGGTTAACCAACTGTTAAAAGCTTATACTTTATTCGAGATTGATGTGGAGTACATCATCGATGAAGGAAAGATTAAAATTGTTGATGAGCAAACTGGCCGTATTATGGATGGCCGTCGTTACTCTGATGGTTTACACCAGGCAATTGAGGCTAAAGAGAATGTAAAAGTTGAGGATGCTACACAAACTTATGCAACCGTAACCTTACAAAATTATTTCCGTATGTACCACAAACTTTGCGGTATGACGGGTACAGCAACAACAGAAGCTGGCGAGTTTTGGTCGATCTATAAATTAGATGTGGTAGAAATTCCAACCAATAGAAATATTTCCAGAAAAGATGAGCAGGATTACGTTTACCGTACCGTTCGTGAGAAATACAACGCTGTTGCTTCAGAAATTCAGTTCCTTGTATTTCCATATTCTCATTACGAAACAGAATATGAACTGGATAAAGAAGGAAATCCGAAACAAAAAAGATGGAAAACCGGTAATCAAATACGATCCAACAGGTAGAGCTGTGCCTAAGCTTGATGCTAAAGGGGCCTTAATCCCTGCAGTTAACCCTGAAACAGGGCAATTAGAGCCAAAAGCTGGTCGCCCGGTACTAGTAGGTACAACATCAGTAGAGATTTCTGAGTTGTTAAGCCGTATGCTTAAACTCCGCGGAATTAAACACAATGTATTAAATGCGAAAATGCACCAGAAAGAGGCCGATATTGTTGCCGAGGCTGGTCAGGCCGGAACTGTAACTATTGCAACCAACATGGCTGGTCGTGGTACCGATATTAAATTGGGTGCAGGTGTTAAAGAAGCCGGCGGTTTAGCCATCGTGGGTACCGAGCGTCACGAGTCGCGTCGCGTAGATAGACAGTTACGTGGTCGTGCTGGTCGTCAGGGTGACCCGGGTTCATCTCAATTCTTCGTTTCGTTAGAAGATAACTTAATGCGTTTATTTGGTTCTGAGCGTATTTCTGGCATCATGGTGCGTATGGGTATCGAAGATGGTGAAGTGATTCAACACTCGATGATTACCAAATCTATCGAACGTGCACAGAAGAAAGTAGAAGAGAACAACTTTGGTATCCGTAAACGTTTGTTAGAGTACGATGATGTAATGAACTCGCAACGTACTGTAATTTATGCTAAACGTAAAAATGCTTTATTTGGCGAGCGTTTAGATGTAGATATGAACAATATGGTCTTCGATGTTGCTGAAGATATCGTAAGCGAATATAAACAAGAAGGAAATTACGATGGTTTCAAACTGGAAGTAATCAAAAACTTCTCTTTGGATACGGCCATTACCGAAAAAGACTTTACTTCAACCAATATCCCTCAGCTAACTGAAAGGTTATTTGAAGAAGCAGAAGCATTTTATGCACGTAAATCTGAAGCGATTATCCAGCAATCATTACCAGTTTTAACGCAGGTTTACCAAGAACGTGGAGAGCACATCGAACAGATCGTGGTTCCGTTTACCGATGGTATCCGTGGTATTCAGGTAGCGGTTGATTTAAAGAAGGCAATCGATAACAAAGGGAAAGAAGTAGTTCGTTCATTCGAAAAAACTATTGTTTTAGCCTTAATTGATGATAGCTGGAAAGAGCATTTACGCGAAATGGACGATTTGAAACAATCGGTACAAAATGCAGTTTACGAACAAAAAGATCCATTGGTAATTTATAAAATGGAAGCCTTCAACTTGTTTAAAAATATGCTTAATGCAGTTAATAAAGAAGTAGTAAGTTTCTTGTATAAAGGTGGTATCCCGGTTCAGCAGGAGCCAGATCAGGTTAGAGAAGCACCAGCCCCGGTAAAACAACCGAAGTTGCAAACTACTAAACAAGAATTTGGTAGAGAAGAACCAGGTATTGAATTTGGCGATACACGTGAGCCCGTTCCACAGCAGCCAATCCGTAAGGAAGCAACCGTTGGCAGAAACGAACCTTGCCCATGCGGTAGTGGTAAAAAATTCAAAAATTGCCACGGCGCTAATTTATAATCAAGATATATAATGCTTTACCAAGCCTCAACATTTGTTGGGGCTTTTTTTATAACTAAATTTTTAATTCTTAAAGAAACACCTATATTTAATGACGGTCAGTTGAAATTGGTAGGCAATTTCTTAATGATCAATAAACTTAAAAATGGAGTCCGGAAACCATAAAAAACGGGGCGTAACTGAAAAGCCATAAGAGTAAGAACACACACAACACATACACACAAATGAAAAGAATTTTTAACATTGCCGCTGTTTCAGCGACACTGCTGCTATCGAGCTGCGCCACTATTTTTACGGGAACCACCCAAACCGTTCAAATTAACTCAAACCCACCTGCCGCTGCTATCGAAGTAGATGGTGTTAAAACAGGTGTTACACCAATGGCCGTAACGCTAAAGAAAGGGTTTACCGGACAAACCATCAGTTTAAAACTTGATGGTTATGAAACCAAAACATTTCAGCCCCAAACCACATTTAATGCCGTATCTGTAGTAAATTTCTTGTTTATTCCAGGATTTATTGTTGATGCTGCTACAGGAGCAATGATGAAATATGATCCAAAAGTTTACGAATTTACATTGGAACCTAAAAAAGCTAATTAATAGATATTCTTGAATAAAATAATTTATAGCCGGATTTCGAGAGGAATCCGGCTTTTTGCATTGACGTCTTTGCGTCTTGACATCAAGATATATTTTTAGTATTTTTGAATATGAGAACTATAACATTAGATATTTTAAACGATAAAGCATTGAATCTTTTGAAAGATTTGGAGCTGCTCAAAGTTATTCGTCTCAGAAAAGAATCTGATACTCCAAACATATCAAATACAGATTTAATCTCGAAATATAAGGGAGCGATGCAAAAACAGCCAATTTCGGATGTAGATGATCAATTAAATAGTATCCGTAACGAGTGGGAGTAAATTATCTTTGGGATACGAATACAGTTATTTATTTCCTTCAGAGGCAATTTACGCCAAGCGCTGAAAAATTTATTGATAATATTATATCAACTTCTCAACCCGCCATTTCAGCAGTCACAGAAATTGAGCTTCTTTGTTGGAAATCAGCTAGCGATAATGATTTATTAACACTTAGAAACTTTATTAAAGATTCTTATGTGTATGAACTTGATCAAGATATAAAAGATCAAACTGCAGAAATACGAAAACATTACAATCTCAAATTGCCGGATGCGATAATTGCAGCAACAGCGATCGTAAATAAACTTACCCTTATAACAAGAAATACTAAAGACTTTGATAAGGTACCTGGTATAAAGGTTTCTAATCCTTACGAACAGTAAGATTTCAACCCAAATAAGAACTATTTGCTTAACCCATAAAGAATGCCGATTTTTGCAACGATTTCGGCATTCTTGTTGTTAAGAAGAAATGAGATGATAGGTTATTCATCTGTTCACTAAATGCCGGGGTTTTTATACATGAAAACAATATTAACTTTTATATGCTGTTTGTTCCTTTTTATCACTGCTTTCGCGCAAAAAGGAGAGGTAATCGTTATAAAAGACCCTTTAATTGATAGTTTAATTGCCAAACGGTTACAAGTTTATAAAACTTCTGGCGAGGTAAAACCTGGTAAACCGATTGTTTCGGCCTATGGTTACCGGGTGCAGATCTTTTATGGCTCCGACCGGCGCGAAGTTTTTAACGAACAGGCCAGGTTTAAGGGGCTTTATCCTAAATTAAATACTTACCTCGTTTATAAAGAACCCAACTATTATGTTCGGGTTGGCGATTTTAGAACACGGCTGGAAGCGCAGCGCCTCATCAATGAGCTTAGACCAAATTTCCCCACACTGTTTATTTTTAGGGAAAAAATTAATGCACCAAGTTTAGATACCACAACAACCAATGATCAAAAATAAAATCCAAGAACTGGCCGCTAACATTTTTAATGATGTAGTAGGCTATCGTCAACATATCCATGCCCATCCTGAATTATCTTTCAAAGAATTCGAAACTTCATTGTTCATCAAGGATAAATTAAAAAAATGGGGAATTGAATATACCGACTGTGCCAATACGGGCGTGGTAGGTTTAATTAAAGGCAATCAGCCATCTGATAAAGTTATTGCCTTACGTGCCGATATGGATGCTTTACCTATCCACGAAACCAATGACAAGCCTTATCGTTCTAAAAACCATGGCGTAATGCATGCCTGCGGACATGATGTGCATACTTCTTCTCTGTTAGGAACAGCTCATATCCTAAATCAAATGAAAGATGAATTCGGTGGAACGATTAAGTTAATCTTTCAACCCGCAGAGGAGTTATTGCCAGGCGGAGCGAGCATCATGATTAAAGAAGGTGTATTGGAGAATCCAAAACCTGACTACATCGTTGGTCAGCATGTAATGCCAATGATTGATGCAGGTAAGGTAGGATTCCGCTCAGGGATTTACATGGCCTCAACCGATGAGCTGTATGTTACTGTAACTGGAAAAGGCGGTCATGGTGCACAACCTCATCAAAATATCGATCCTGTTTTAATCGCATCACACATCATCGTTGCCTTACAACAAATTGTTAGCCGTAACGCCGATCCTAGATTGCCATCCGTTTTATCTTTTGGTAAAGTAATTGCCAATGGTGCAACTAACATTATCCCGAATGAGGTTAAAATCGAAGGAACATTTAGAACCCTGGATGAAAACTGGAGAGATGAAGCGCACAAACGTATGAAAAAGATGGCCGAAGGAATGGCCGAAAGCATGGGGGGAAGCTGCGATTTTGATATTCATAGAGGTTATCCGTTTTTAATCAACGAAGAAAAATTAACCGCAAATGCAAGAGCTTTTGCCGAAGAATTTTTGGGTAAAGACAATGTGGTTGATTTAGATATCTGGATGGCTGCCGAAGATTTTTCTTTCTACTCGCAGGTAACAGATGCATGTTTTTATCGTTTAGGTACTGGGAACGCAGCAAAAGACACACAATATTCTGTTCATACACCAAGATTTGATATTGATGAAGATGCTTTGAAAATATCAACAGGATTAATGGCTTATATTGCTTTAAAACAACTAGGAAATTAGAGTGGTTATGTAAATATTTAAGATGGATAATGGCATTAATTCTCATTCCATTTTCCTTCTTACATTAATCTTCTTCCATTTTACCTTTTAAATATTCCATTTTTCATGAAAAAAGTATTTTTTCTTCTATTGTTAACGTCACTCTTTTATAAAGGTTTTGCGCAGGAAATCAACCGCTTTAATCCTGATACAATTAAAACCATTACGCTCGATTCGGCAGTAAATATCAAAGCCGAAAAGTTGAATGTAGAAACATTTATCAGAAAGGTGATGTACGACACTTCCTTTTATCAGTCGTTTAGGGATATGAAACGTTATACTTTTATTGCCGAAAACAGGATTTACAGTTATGACAAAAAGAACAAGGTTGATGGAAAAATTTACCGTAAAATTCGTCATAATAACAGTGGGCCCTTATAAAATGGAGTATCTGGTAAAACAGGATACCGGGAAAATTTACAAGAAAAACGGAAAATACCAGCTTTATACCGTAGAAATGTTCGATTACATTTTTATGAATGCCTACAATACTGATTTTGTACCCAATGCTCCTAAACCGGATGGAAAAGGTGGAACAAATGAAAGTTATAAAGACAAACTCAAAACACTAATCTTCAATCCTGGCCGTCCGGTAAAAGTGCCTTTTATTGGAAGTAAAACCGAAATATTTTCGGCCAATATGCGCCAGTATTACGATTATGGTTTCACCAGCGGTACTTATTTAGATTCAATTCCGGTGTATCGCTTTAAGGTTTCGGTTAAACCTGATTTAAGCAGCTGGACAAAAGATGGCATCATGATCAAAGAATTGGTGACCATTTTCGATAAGCGTAATTTTAATATTCTTGGCCGTTACGTTGATATGAAATACAGCAACATGCTGTTCGATTTTGATGTGCAGATGAATATCGAAATGGGCTATTTCGGAGAAGATAAATTACCAACCAAAATCACTTATCAGGGTAACTGGGATTATCCTTTCAAAAAAGAAGAACGGGCAAGTTTTTTAATCGTACACAAAGATTATAAACTTGAAAAGGGTAAATAAGGATTTGACTATCGCCTAAAAGATTTATTATCTTTAAACGATTATTTAAACCGATCAATATGCAACTCTTTTCTTCATTGAAATTTAAAATATCATTTGCTTTATCTCTGTTTTTGGCCCTTCACGTGCATGCACAGGTGCTCACTTCAAAACAGATCGATAGTGTGGTAGAAAAAACGCTTACTACCTTTAACGTTCCCGGAATTGCAGTTTCTGTAATCAAAGACGGTAAAATAATCCATTTAAAAGGTTATGGGGTAAGTTCAATCAAAACCAATAAAAAGGTTGATGAAAATACGCTTTTTGGTGTGGCATCGAATACAAAAGCATTTACCGCTGCCGCTTTGGGTATGCTGGTTGATGAAAAGAAAATTACCTGGGATACTAAAGTTACCGATGTAATTCCGGAGTTTAAAATGTACGATGCCTATGTAACCAGCGAATTTACCATCCGGGATCTGCTTACGCACCGCAGTGGTTTAGGTTTGGGTGCAGGTGATTTAATGATCTGGCCAGATTCATCAACAGTTGATAAAAAGCAATTGATCCACAACCTCCGTTATTTAAAGCCAGTTTCTTCTTTCCGTACCAAATATGATTACGATAACCTGATGTACATTGTTGCAGGCGATGTAGTAGCAAGAGTGTCAGGTATTACCTATGAAGATTTTATAGAAAGCAGAATTATTAAACCATTAGGTATGACCAAAACGGCAGCTTCCTGGTACCGCTTAAAAGACAAATCGAATGTAATTGATGGTCATGCACCTTACCAGGGCAAACTGCTTCCAGTAGGTTTAAGCTTCGGAGAGATTGCAAATGCTGCGGGTGGGATTTATTCGAATGTTACCGATATGAGCAAATGGGTAATGGCCATGATTAATGGGGGGAAATACGGTGAGGCATTGGACAAGAAATTATTCAGTCCTGCTGTTGCAAGAGAACTTTGGACACCACAGACCATTATCGCGGGAGGTAATCCAGCCGCTTTCAGCAGTTATGGTCTGGGTTGGTTTTTGAGTAATGTGAATGGTAATTTCCAAGCGACGCATACGGGCGGTCTGTCAGGTATTGTAACACAGGTAACAATTTTCCCGGAGATGAAATTGGGAATCATTGTATTAACCAACCAGCAGTCGGGTGCCGCATTTAATGCAATTACAAATTCAATTAAAGATGGTTACCTGGGTATTAAAGGACAAGACAGGATTAAAACCTATAACAATAACAGACTTAAAAACGAAAAACAGGCCGATGAAATGGTAAGCAAGGTTTGGAACGATATTGCAACTCAACAAAAACTGTCGGCTACTAAACCAGATGCTAAAAACTACTATGGAACTTTCCACGATTTGTGGTTTGGCGACGTAAGCATTAGTGAAGTAAATGGCAAGATGCATTTTCAGGCTAAGAATGCGCCAAAATTGAAAGGCGACATGACTTACTACAAGGGAAATACCTTTATTGTAAAATGGTATGATAGAAGTTTAGATGCCGATGCATTTGTTAATTTTAGTTTAGATAACAATGCAGTAGCCGATGGTTTTAAAATTGAAGCGATTTCGCCGCTAACCGATTTTAGTTTCGATTTCCAGGACCTGGATTTTAAAAAGGCCGATAAAAAATAACCTAACCAATTATACACAAAATGAAAACACTATTGAAAACGAGTATTTTACTAAGCTTTTGCTTAATTGCATTCACATCAATGACATTTAAACCAAAACGGATTATCTTCTTTGGCGATTCGATTACCCAGCAGGGCCTTTCTAAAAATGGATATGTAACCCTGATCAAAAAATCGCTCGATTCTACTAAATATGATGTAATCGGGGCCGGAATAGGTGGCAACAAAGTTTACGATTTATACCTGCGCTTAGAAGATGATGTATTAAATAAGAAGCCTGATTTAGTGGTGATTTACGTGGGAATTAATGACGTTTGGCATAAACAATCATCTCATACGGGAACCGATTACGACAAATATTTAAAGTTTTACCAGGCCCTGATTAATAAAATTCAGGGTGTAGGTAGCAAAGTGGTATTGGTTACTCCATCGGTTGTTGGTGAGAAAAAAGATGGCACCAATGAGTTAGATGCCGATTTGAATAAATATGCTGAAGGGATTAGAACATTAGCCGCAAAAAATAATCTTCCTGTATGCGATTTAAGAAAGGTTTTTACGGAATACGAAGCGAAAAATAATCCGGAGGATAAAGAAAAAGGCATTTTAACCGTTGATAGAGTGCATTTAAATGAAACGGGTAATAAATTGGTTGCCGACCAGTTGTTGCCTTTGGTGAAGTAATAGGCTTTAGAACCGCAAAGTGCGCAAAGTATTTTCGCAAAGAACACAAAGAAATTTTTCTCTGTGTTCTTTGTGTTTTTTCTCTGTTATCTTTGTGGTTAATTAAGAAGAGGAAAGAGCTGTGCGTATATGATAAACCGCGAAACAATAGATAAGATAATGGATACCGCCCGTATCGAGGAGGTAGTTGGGGATTTTGTGCACTTAAAAAAACGCGGAACCAGTTTAATTGGTAATTGCCCTTTTCACGGCGAAAAAACACCTTCCTTTCACGTATCCGTAACCAAAGGCATTTATAAATGTTTTGGTTGTGGCAAAGGAGGCGATTCGGTGCGTTTCATTATGGATCATGAAAAATATTCATATCCTGAAGCACTTAAATTTTTAGCCAATAAATACAATATAGAAGTTGAGGAAGCCGAACTAAGTCCTCAGGATGCCGAAGCACAAAGCGCGAAGGAAAGTCTTTACATTGTTTCACAATATGCCGCTGCATTTTTTGTAAAACAGCTTTGGGAAACCGACGAAGGCAAGGGTATTGGCTTGAGTTATTTTAAAGAGCGTGGCTTTAGGGAAGACATCCTGAAGAAATTCGAGGTGGGATATTCGCCTGATGTTTGGGATGCGATGACCCAAAGTGCGATTAATGCAGGCCATAAATTAGAATTTTTAGAAGCCACCGGATTATCGATCAAAAACGATAACGGCAAAATTTATGATCGCTTTCGCGGTCGGGTCATGTTTCCGATCCACAATTTTACAGGTAGGATTATCGGTTTTGGAGGTAGGACTTTAAAGACAGATAAAAATGTTCCTAAGTATGTAAACTCACCAGAAAGCGAAATTTACCACAAGTCGAATGTGCTTTATGGCTTGTTTCATGCCAAAAAAGCCATTCGCGATTTGGATAACTGTTACCTTGCGGAAGGTTATGCCGATGTGCTTTCTGTACATCAGGCCGGAATAGAAAACGTAGTGGCCTCTTCGGGTACTTCGTTAACAGTAGAGCAGATCAAACTGATCGGGCGTTTTACCCAGAACATTACCATTTTATTTGATGGCGATGCTGCGGGGATTAAAGCCTCCCTCCGTGGTTTGGATATGATTTTGGAAGAAGGACTGAACGTGAAGATTGTTTCATTCCCTGATGGCCACGATCCTGATTCTTATATGCACCATGTTGGTGCGGGTGCATTTAAAACCTATCTCGAACAAAACAGAAAAGACTTTATTTTATATAAGGCAAATGTATTGCTTAAAGATGCGGGCAATGATCCGATTAAAAGAGCAGGCATTATCCGCGATATTGTGGAGAGTATTGCCAAAATCCCTGACCCAATTAAAGCTTCTGTTTTTATTCGTGAGTGTAGCAGTTTACTCGAAATAGATGAGCATATCTTACTGAGCGAATTAAATAAAATGCGCTCGGCCAAGCTTAAGAAAAGTTTTGATAGCAATCAACGCGCAAATCCTTCTTCAAGTCCAAAATCTTATTCTTCAGGTGCACCTGAACCACTTGGTCCACCAGATGATTTGTGGGATGATAGCGCAGGCCCGATGGGCCATGAAACACCTGTAGAAGAAAATGAGCATCAGGAAAAGGAAATTGTACGTTTATTACTGGCTTTTGGGCACGAGTTTGTGAACTGGGATAAAATTGATGATATGTACATTGGCTCTTTCATTATGCAGAACCTGAGCGATGTAGAATTTGATGACCCACTTTGTAAAAGAATTATCGATTATTATAAATCAGAAATCGATAACGGCCGCTTACCCACATCGAATCACTTTGTAAAACATGAGGATAGAGATATTGCCGATTTGGCCATTACACTTTCAACCTCAGAATATGCGTTAAGTGAGAACTGGTTAAATAAACATCTTATTTATGTTAAGGATGAAACGATGAATTTAAAAGCGACTATTTTAGGTGGCATTTTTCACCTTAAAAAACGTAAAGTCGAAAAGATATTGATGAATCTGTTGAAGGAGATAAAAGAAGAAAAGAATGAGGATAACCAAATGATCTTAATGCAGCGTTATGGTGTAATTAAAGGTGTGGAAAGGGAAATCTCTAAGTTCTTGGGTTCTGTTATTGTTAAATAATTAGAGAATGATTGATTGAGTGAATGAGAGAATGATGAAAAGCGACTGAATGAGAGAATGATTAAAGGATAGAATAGGGATGCTCGGAACATTCAACATTTATCATTTTATAATACATTTGAAATAAACATTCACTCATTCGATAACTCACTCATTTAATAATTATTAGGTATGGCGCTCCATAACGATTTAGGTAAAGAAGGCGAAAGTATTGCCAAACGGTATCTGGAAGATAAAGGATACGAAATTTTAGATGAAAACTGGACCTATGGTAAAGCCGAAGTGGATTTAATTGTTTATAAAAATGGCATTATGGTTTTTGTAGAGGTTAAATCTCGTAGCTCTATTGCTTTTGGCGAACCTGAAGAATTTGTGCATAAAGCCAAGCAAATTCAGATGGAATTGGCCGCTAATGCCTATATTGAAATAATGAACCATCAAAATGATATCCGTTTTGATATTATTGCTATTACATTTACAAAAAATAAAAATTATAATTTAAATCATATTGAAGATGCATTTTGGCCTGAAGATTAACCTTACTAAAAATTTAATATTTATCGGAATTGCACTTGCATTCGTAAGTTCTTGTAAAGACAGTTCTACCACAACTTACCGTAGCTTTCTTTCACCAATGACAGGTCTAAATGTTCCATCGGGAAACGAATTTGATGTGAAAGTGCAGTTCGGACCTGAACAAAAAGTAGACTCTGTAGTTTATTTAATCGATACGGTTAAGATCATCTCAAAAACTGATACTTCAGCTATCAAACTTAAAACAGCGGGTTTAAAATTGGGTAATCACTTATTAACAGCAAAAATATTTGGCTCAGGGAAATCAGAAGATTTAACCTCGAATATTAATGTGTTGGCAGCCCAGGCGCCAACGGAATATACCTACAAAGTGATCAAAACCTTGCCTCACGATACCTCCTCTTACGTAGAGGGTTTAGAATATCATGATGGCTTTTTCTATGAAAGTGCTGGGGATTACGGTCATTCCAGCTTACGTAAAGTAGAACCGTCTACAGGCAAAATCCTTCAGAAAGCAGATTTAGATAAGCAGTATTTTGGCGAAGGTATAACCGTGATCGGCAATAAGATTATTCAGTTAACTTACCGCGAAAAAGTTGGTTTTGTGTATGATAAAGCCACTTTCAAGAAATTATCTGAGTTTTCTTATACCACAGGTAGAGAAGGCTGGGGCCTGGCTTTTGATGGAGAGAAAGTATTGAATACCGATGGTTCGAATACCATCTTTTTCCTGAATAAAGATACCTATCAAAAAGTGGGTTCAATTGATGTTTTTGATAATAAAGGCCCAATTCAAAATTTAAATGAACTGGAAATCATTGACGGTAAAATTTATGCAAATGTTTACACCACCAATGATATTTTAATTATTAACCCAGAAACGGGTGCCGTAGAAAGCAAGATCGATTTATCAGGCTTATTGCCAGCCGATTACTTTAAAACCGAAGATGAAAAAGCCAATAATGTATTAAATGGCATCGCTTATGATAAAGCAACTAAAAGACTTTTTGTAGCAGGTAAAAAATGGCCATATATTTTTCAGATTGAACTGATTAAGAAATAAGTGTAAATCGTCATCTCGACTGAAGCGAAGCGAAATGGAGAGATCTGTAAAGATAGATTTCTCGGCTGCGTTGCACTCCGCTCGAAATGACGATCATAGAGTGAAATTTTATCTATTTCTAATCCTTTTTCTTCGGTTCATCTAAATAACCGTTAAAAATGATCGGTTGTTTATTTACACTGCTCGCCGTTAAAGATGCATAACCATTGGTTGAGATGTTGATGGTAAACCTATAATTTTCTCTTTTCACATCCTTGGTATTAATCTGGATGGTGTACGATCCTTTTTTATTCTTCGATTCTGTATAGGTAAAATCTTTTGAGGTAAATTTAATACCACCCTGTGTAGGATCCATCGGAGCAGAAAAAGATCTTCCAAAATAAGGCAAATAAGCCACAATACTGTCTTTGGTAACCCTCACATCGTATTGCGAACCCGTCAGGTTTATAGAAGAACCACCCTGACTACCAGGCATCATCGCTAATACTCTGTTAATGTCATTGTTCGACATCGGCATGGCGGTATTGGCAACAAAAGTATAATTTTTATCTGCTACAATTTTCAAAGTAGTTTCTTTATTGGTTTGAGAAAAAGATTGAAGTCCAAGCGAAAGAAGTGCAAGGCTCAATATTAAATTTAAACGTTTCATAATGTGTGTTTTAAATGTGTAACAATTTAAAGATGCACAGACTTGAAAGATTCCATAATAGTGCCAAAAAATGCAACGTAACGTAAATTTAACGATTTAGTTTTTATATAAAGGGTTTACCTTTTCCGAATAACTCGATTTATATAAAGGATTGCTTTTCTCAGTTTCAGAAGCCCCCATTGCAGTGAATTTATACATACCCCCACAGGAAGATTATTGAATTCTATTTCGCCATTTTCGTTTGTAATTAACGTAATTAAACTTCCACCAGGATTCTTACCACCTTTAACAATTATTCCCCCGATTGGTGATCCTGCTACCCGCGATTTGGGATTAGTGGAAGGTACTGAAATGATAAATTTATAATTCCCTGTGCCGGTATTATTAAATTCTATTTCTCCGTTTTGGTTGGTCACTAGTGTAATGGTGTTGCCTCCAGGGTTTTTGCCACCTTTAACCACAATACCGCCTATAGGTTGCCCGGCCACAAAACTTACCTCGCCAGTGGTTACATCTAGCGTACCTTTAATAGATTTCATAATGCAAGGGAAATGCGATTCCGGATAATTTAATTTACAGTAATCACAGTAGTGCCCTTCCGGTGCCTGAACCCTTAATTGTTGTGTATTTGCTTCTTTAGTTTCTGTTGATGTTTGTGATGCAGTTCTTTTAACCTGAGCCAGAACATTAAGTGAAATCGATAGCAGAAATACCGCTATAGCAGCCCCTTTTTTCATAAAATTTGATTAGAACGATAAAATTAATCAAAAAATATGGCTCTTGCTAGTTTTTGAGAGACTCGTGGAATAATGGCTTGTATGATTGATTATTTCTTTTTAGATGCTTTCGCAAAAGGATTGAAGGTCAAAGCAAGGTTAACCCAGAAATCCAGTTCATCATTCCGGCCTAAAACATCTTCTGAAACTGAAATGTAACCTTTCATTGGTCTGCCTCCCATCACCATCTGCTGCCAGCCATCTTTATCAGATAAATTTTCTAAAGTATTAGGGTCGAGCCTCACCATCATGCTGTTCTTAGAAACACCAATACACATTTTTCCATTCACCATAAAAACAAGCCCACTAAACATCTCTTTTTCTTCAACATCCTGTATATGCATTAAACGTTCGGCAACACGGAGCGCTAAGGTTTCGTTGTATTTCATGAGCTTAGATCAGTCACGTTATATTATTCTTAAAATTAATGTTTAAAAGATGTTGAACAAAATAATTTTCTTACTATCTCTAATTCAGTAAATTTGCAACATGTTGTTAAACTGCTATCAGGAAGAATTATTAGAGGCTGGATGTGATGAAGCTGGAAGGGGTTGCCTCGCAGGTCCTGTTTTTGCCGCTGCAGTGATTTTACCAAAGGGTTTTGTGCTGGATGGATTAAACGATTCCAAACAATTATCGCATGAGCAAAGAACTTTATTAAGACCGATAATCGAACAAGAAGCTTTAGCCTGGGCCGTTGCCTCTTGCGATCATGAAGAAATCGACCGCATTAACATTTTAAATGCTTCTTTTTTGGCCATGCACAGGGCGATTGAAAAATTACATACCCAACCTCAATATCTGGTCATTGATGGTAACCGTTTCAAAACCTATCCTCAAATCCCACATAGTTGCATTATCAAGGGAGATGGTAAATATTTAAATATTGCGGCGGCATCGATTTTGGCGAAAACCCACCGAGATGAATTTATGACCAATCTGCATGTCGATTTTCCACATTACAATTGGCAGCAGAATAAAGGATACCCAACAATTGCACATCGTAAGGCTGTAATTGAAATCGGGTTATCTCCTTTTCACCGCAAAACTTTTAATGTGAGCGATCCTCAGTTAGAACTGTTTTCAAAAAACGCCTAAAATTTCGTATTTTCACAACATTGTGAAAATACTGTTGATTACTAAGCGGGTTCCCTTTCCGCCAAATAGTGGTTATCCTATCGTGGTTTATAATACCATAAAAGGTTTGCTGCAGCTTGGTGCAGATATTACTTTGTTTAGCCTCAACCCCACAAAAGGCCGGATCGATATCGAAGATATCTACGATCCTATTTTTGAACAGATTAAATATCATACCTGCGATTTAGATACCGATGTAAATGTATGGTCGGCATTTTTTAATATTTTCACCAATGAATCGTACAATGTTTCCAGGTACTATAGTGAAGATGCTGCCCGACAGCTAGAAAACCTCCTGCGCGAAAACATATTTGATGTCATCCAGTTCGAAGGCCTTTTTGTTGTGCCCTATCTGGATGTGGTTAAAGCAAATAGCAATGCAAAGCTGATTTACCGGGCGCATAATATAGAATTTACGATGTGGGAACGTCTTTCTCATTCAGAAAAGTTTCTCATTCGGCGCAAATACTTAGCTTTTTTAGCGCAGCGGCTTAAAGCGTATGAAACCGATCAGATTAACCGTTTTCACCAGATTTTTGCCATTTCCGAGCCCGATCGCCAAAGTATATTGAGGTTTGGCTGCGAAATTCCAATGTCGGTTTTTCCTGTTGCCATCGATTTGGAAAAATACAAAGTAGATAAAAGTAAAACCAGTTTCCCAACACTTTTTCATTTAGGTGCGATGGACTGGAGGCCAAATCAGGAAGGATTAGAATGGTTTCTGGATGATATCTGGCCCGATATCGAAAAGCTGAATAAAGACCTCCGTTTTTATATTGCAGGGAAAAATATGCAAAAACATTTCTTCGAATACGATTCAGAAAATTTGATCGTAGAGGGTGAAGTTTTCGATGCGGTAGAATTTATGAATTCCAAAGCAATTATGATCGTTCCTTTAATTTCTGGTACCGGAATGCGGGTAAAAATTATTGAAGGCATGGCCATGAAAAAATGCATTATTGCTACAACCACAGCTGCAGAGGGAATTAACTGCAGGCATGGGCATGATATTTTAATTGCGGATTCTGCAGATGAATTTTACCGGTCAATTTTACAATGTATCATTAACCCTAAACGTTGGGTAGAGATAGGAGAGAACGCCCGCAAAACAGTCGAAAACGATCATGGCGTGCATTTAATCTCCAGCAAAATGCTTAAGATTTACGAAGAATTGGTGAATGCTTAAGTATCTTTAATTTAATAGATGCGAAACAAGTTCAGCATGACAGATGATTAGAAAAATCATCTAAAAACTCCTTAAAATTAACGCCAAAATTTTGTCTTTTTCTTAGTAGTTTTGCCCCCCAGGAAGAATAACAAATAAAGCCGTCATAATCAACAGCATATCAGTTGTAATCGCTTCATTATCATAAAAAAATAAATTTACGGATGAAAAACACCGCATTAACAGAAAAACACATCGCTTTAGGCGCTAAAATGGTTCCATTTGCAGGTTACAATATGCCTGTTACTTACGAAGGTATTAACGCTGAACATGCAACTGTTCGTAACGGTGTAGGTGTTTTTGATGTAAGCCACATGGGTGAATTTATTCTTAAAGGTGAAAATGCATTAGATCTTATACAGCGCGTAACCAGTAACGATGCTTCTAAATTATATGATGGAAAAGTTCAGTACTCTTGCCTGCCAAACAAAGACGGTGGTATTGTAGACGATCTTTTGGTTTACAAAATAGATGATAAAACCTACATGTTAGTGGTAAACGCTTCTAACATCGAAAAAGATTGGAACTGGATTCAACAATTCAATTCGAAAGATGTCGAAATGCACAATATTTCAGATCAAACCTCTCTTTTAGCCATCCAGGGGCCAAAAGCAGCAGATGCTTTACAAACATTAACTGATGTTGATTTGGCATCAATGGAATATTACACCTTCGTTAAAGGTACCTTTGCTGGTGTTGATAACGTAGTTATTTCTGCAACAGGATATACCGGAGCTGGTGGTTTCGAGATTTATTTCGAAAATCAATATGCGGATCAAATTTGGGATGCTATTTTTGAAGCTGGTGCGCCATATAACATCAAACCAATTGGTTTAGGTGCCCGCGATACTTTACGTTTAGAAATGGGTTTCTGTTTATACGGAAATGATATTGATGATACTACTTCGCCAATTGAGGCCGGTTTAGGTTGGATTACCAAATTTTCTAAATCTTTTACCAATTCAGAAGCATTATTGGCACAAAAAGAAGCTGGTATTCAAAAGAAACTGGTTGGCTTCGAAATGATCGATCGTGGTATTCCGCGCCATGATTATGAAATTGCTGATGCCGAAGGAAATATTATCGGTAAAGTAACTTCTGGTACTCAGGCACCTTCTTTACAAAAAGCAATAGGTATGGGCTACATCGCAAAAGATTTCGCTAAAGAAGGAACTGAAGTTTTTATTTTAATCCGCAATACACCAATTAAGGCTAAAGTGGTTAAATTTCCTTTTTATAAATAGATAAAGTATTAAGTATCAAGTATCGAGATGAATTTGTCTTGATACTTGATACTTTAGTACTCGATACTCAACATATGTCAAAAAAAATAGAAGTTTGTTTAACGCCGGCCTTAATCGATTTATATGATATCGATCAGAGCATTGTGGTGGTTATCGATATTTTAAGAGCCACTTCATCTATTACTTATGGGATAGATAATGGTGCTGAAGCGATTATTCCTGTAGCTAATGTTGAAGATTGTTTAACCTATCGGGATAGCGGATTTTTATTGGCAGCAGAACGAAATGGAGAGGTGGTAAAAGGATACGATTTCGGCAACTCGCCATTCTCTTATACCCATGAAAAAGTAAATGGGAAAACGGTTGTTCTAACGACTACCAATGGAACTAAAGCCTTGCATTTGGCTCAGAAAAGAGCTTATCAGGTTGTAATTGGATCTTTCCTGAATTTAGATACTCTTTGCGACTATTTGAAAAGCCAGAATAAAAATGTGCTTTTATTGTGCGCTGGCTGGAAAGATCAGTTTAATTTAGAAGATACCCTTTTTGCTGGCGCGGTGGTAAATAAGCTCCGTCAAAATTTCGAACATTTTGATGATTCCAGTGTGGCTGCAGAAGATTTGTATGCCTTAGCTAAAACAGATTTGAGGAAATACCTTCACAAATCATCACATAGCCATCGCCTGGCTCAGTTGAACATAGAAGAAGATGTTGTTTTCTGTTTGCAGCTAAATCTTTGCAAAACAATTCCGGTACTAGAAGGTGAACGTTTGGTGGCTTTAAAACCTGTAACATAGTCCTCGTTTATAACGAGGATTAGTGAGAACCACATTTGTAATGTGGCTAAAATAATCGTTAGGCTCTCTCTTATCGACGATAAAATCGTCTTTCTCCTCCATCCTCGTTGAAAACCATAGCCGTTAACCTAAGCTTTGAATATGTCGTTTAGTATTTGGAATGCTGCTTTTTTTCCTTTTTTAGGTTCTAATAAGAGTGATTGAATTATTGGGTATATGTATTGATCATACCATTTTAGGGCACTAATTTCTTTTCTTGCCATCTTCCTGATGACTTGTGCGATTACCCTGAGGTGCTTGAAGACTTTCCATGTCGAGCAGGATCGATTTTTAAACTTTTGGGTAGCTATTGAATCGATACACTTGTATATTTTCCAGTTTACTACTATCCTGAGCAATTTAGCAAGAAGCTGACATTCAAGACGGGCTTTCTTCACCGCTTTTACTTTATGGATCCCGAAAAGTGATTTCCAGCTCTTGAACATAAGTTCTATCTGCCATCTCAGCCGGTATAGCTCGGCCACCATTTCGGTTCCGAGCCTGTCTTTTCCTGCATTGGTTATGAACAGACTGAACCTTGCCCTGTTTTTGTATTCATCGGTTAGGGCATAACCCTGTCTTTTTGCCTGGACGTTCGCTTTTCTGATCCGTTCTTCCCATACTGCCCGAGGTACAGGTACAGCTACCAACCTACATTCCACAGTTTCATCTCCTTTACCAATGGTTACGCAGACCTCACTTATATTCTGTCCTGCAGCAGCCATAGCCTGGTATTTTTTTGCCCAGTCGATATACTGTCCCGTTTCTGCTTCAACGGGTCTACAGGAGGGATGTAGCCTGTTTAAGAAATAAGCCTGCCGCCTGGCAATTCCTAACAGATAGCTCTGGGTAACATACCCCAGGTCTCTGATGTGTAGCTCACCCTTGCCTATACGGTCAATGTGTGCGCCCGAATATCTTTGGTCGTTCTCTGTTGCCCGTGTGAAATCAAGTGTTTTCCAGCAGCCGCTCTTAATGTCAAGGGCATACTGGATATTCATAAGTGAATTCCCTGCTGCAAAACGGCCCATAGGCGGATAGGCTTCCGAAAACCCCTTTGGAAGATGGAATTTACAGGAGTCAGCGATGATAACAGCTGAAAAGGCTGACCAGTCCCTGGCGTCAGCAAAATCCATCCTGGTCAGCATCTGATCGGAAAGAACAGCCTGGACAAACTCCACACTGCTCTGGTTAAAGCGTTTATGCAGTGCAACCTTGCTCACGCGGATACCGTTGTGTATCACCATGTCATCGCAGGAATTCTGAAGACTGAGCTGCCCATGTTCCAGATCAGCGAACATCAGGCACTCCAGGAAATGTTCGGGCGCAAGCTTCGAAGACCGTTTCATGAAACCTGTTCTGCGTGCAGTAGCACGTACTTCATCAATATCCAGCAGGCGGTCCAACTCTGGGGAAAGAACATTCAGTGAACTTTCGCAAATAATATCGGACGATAGAAATAATGCACTTTTTCCCTAAGAAATCGAACATTGTTTAAAAAAAAATAGTATTTTTAAATAGAAAAAGGCGGTACTTCCACCAAGAACTAACCGCCTTTTAACTAATAAAAAAACAAATATGGAAAAAATCTAATTGCTTCGCACAGTGGCGAAGCCCTGTCTATTTCCCAACTTAAAATCTACTTTTAAAAATTAAGTTAACGGCTATGGTTGAAAACGAGGACGATGTACCATAGCCTTAAAAAATTAAAAGCTAAAATTTAACCCAAGCATCACTGCATTTTTTCTAAAATTTGCACCATTAAACTGCGTTTCCTCTGTTGCCCGGCTATTAAAATAAGCTTTATCTACTCCTATGTAAGTGTTGATGTTATTAATCTTATAATCAACCTCTACCCCTAAACTTTTGTTTATTGGTACAGCCAGATTAATGTCGCCACTTAATGCAAAGGAGTTTGCCTTATGCGTAAAGCTTACAGGTTTTGAAAAATCGGGGATTAAATTCCAGTTGGCTTTTGCCGAATAAGTATAAAAACCACCCAAAACTGTGGCACCTACACTAAATTTATTCGCTTTAAAAACGAATTCTGCTCCAAAATCGAAACCTTTATATCTTGTTTCATAAGTAGAGTTTAAGCCCTTGCTATCAGGATTATTTGCACTTTCTAACAGATGAAATTTTTGCTTATGGTATGAAAGCCCAATAATTGGATTAATGTTAAATTGCCCAAACTTCAATAGTTGGTAACTGAGCTGTAAACCGGCATCGTATAAGTAGCCCTTATTTGCATTGAGCAGGTCAAAATAAAAGGCACTTTGCCGGTTATCATCAGCGTAATCGGTATCTTCTGCCTCGCCCTTGGTTATGCTGCTGTACTGGTTGGTGGCTTTTACGCTGAACCGATCGGTAAAGTTGTATTTGATATCTAATCCAAAGCTTGGACCCTTAAGGTTTTTCCAGATTAGTTCTGATAGGACATTCGGACTGGTTCCGGCAGCATTACCTGCTATAGACCAATCAAATTTAGATTGCTGAATACCAAAATAAGGTTTTACTTCCCATTTATGGGGATTATCTTGTGCAGATGCAGTTTGGTAGAATAAAAGGAGCGTTAAGCAGGCTAAAAATGGTTTGATAAAGGAAATCCGCAAAGCGATCAGCATATCTGTTTTATTTTATAACAGCAAAATACACATAGTGGCCATTTTAAACCACTATGTGCAATGATTTATTTTTTAAAATGGATATACTGAAGCGATAAATGATTTATCAGTAGGTGATAATACGGTATTCCATCCCACTTCGAAATCACCGATGGTTAATTCGTTAGGAACCGAATAATGCATGATCGAATATTTATCATAAGCACTATAATTGGTTTGTGTAGTACTGTATTTTGCGAATAAGTTATTATCTACATCTGCCTGACTCCAGTAATTTGGTGCAGCAGCATAATAGGCATAAACAGCTGGTTTATCCCAAGGAATAGCTACCAAGGGGTGTTGGTGCTCATGGATCAATCCTAAGGCATGACCGAACTCGTGGATAACCACACGGCTATATTCCGAATCTGCAGTACTTGCAGTTAACCAACCGTAGTTCATGGTCGCACCGGTACTAGGAGTCGATTTTCCAATGTAAGACCAGGATCCATCTCCATTTACAAAACTTACTCTGATTTTGGCAGTATTATCGTTTGTTACAAAGTTGAATTTGATGTTGGCATATTGTTCCCATGCTTTTGCATATTGGATTACTTTAGCTCTGATGGCTGCTGTGCTTCCGTTTAAACTCACTTTAATTGTAGTTCCCGGAATCCATTTTGTTGACTTTAGAACGGCGCCTCTTGGGGTAGTGCCATCCAAAGATCTTTCTGTACAGATCTGGATATTACCAAGCGGATTAACCGCTGATAATTCAGGTTTTTCTAAATCTGTCGTTTCAGTTGGTCTTTCTTTTTTACAGGCGAATAATACTGTAGTTAGTGCTAGGGCAGTTAATAGCGTTTTATTTAATTTTAAGAATTTCATGTTTAGGTTTTTAGGTAAAAGATTAATGATCTGTAATTGACTTGGAAAATCAAGTTAGAAAATCGTAAAAACAGGAATTCTTCTTTTTTGAAAGAGAATAATCAGGTTGAAAAACATAGACAGACATTTAGGTTAATCGCCTCTGCATTTGCAGAGTATAATCCTAAAGTAAAATAATATTATATCAACACCAAGAGAATTGTAATATTTTTATTGCATAAGTGTATTCTTTACACTCTTTTATTTATTTAATATAAACTATTTTATTGTAGTTTTAAAGTTACATTTGAGGAGAAAAGCTTTATAGGCCTAATTGGCTATTTTGTGATCAGTTCAGAGATTGTCGGACTGTTTTTAATCGTAATTAGCGCTTCTTCGTGTGCAAGCCAATAAATATCTTCAGCACGTTTCATGTCGAATGTACTAATAGCTCCTAAACCTTTTGGTTCTATTAATACGTTACAGAATTTAGCTTTTCTTTCCATATCATGGTTGATAGACATGATACCTGCACGGCCCATTAAATTGGTAATGCCTGTAATTTTATCCACTGGCTTAAGGTGGTTGCAGGAAGATCCGATAATGAAATCGCAGTCCGCCATCAAAGGTTCAACCGGGAAATTATTTAAAATGCCACCGTCCACATACATCTGGCCATCAATCATAATGGGTTTAAAAATGCCAGGTATACAGCTAGAAGCATGAATAGCCCTGATAAGCGGCCCTTTTGTAAAATAAACCAACCGGCCTTCGCTAAAGTTTACGGCAGCAATGGTTAAAGGTATTTTTAGCTTCTCAATTGAATTTTCGGGAAAATATTCTTTTAAAATTAAAGAAGTATTCTCAATATTAATTAAGCCTAGTGAACCTACGGCCGGACGTACAAAACGCCAGAGTTTAGTTTTAAGGAAAATATTTAGACCTTCTTCCGGATCTATGCCAGCGGCAAAAAAGGCTCCGGCTATCGCTCCTGCACTTGTTCCACTAATGTGACTAAAGGTAATGCCCAAATTGCTAAAGGCCTTTAAAACGCCTAAATGTGCTATTCCTCTAATACCTCCGCCTGATAATACAATGCCAACTTTCATAGATTTAATTTAGGATGATTAATTAAAAGTTCAACTGATCGATTTTACTGTTAATTGTTGTATTGTTATTTTTTTTTTGCCTGCGAACTTAAACTGATAACTAGAAACCGCAAACTGATAACTATCTCTGTTGTTTGGGTTTATACTTCGATTGATTTAAAATCTTCTGCGCATCATGATCTGCCATTAACTGTTGCAAAGTAACATCAGGATGTGCTTTCATATATTTCTTAACAATTTGCCAACCCATCCATACACCCAACTTTGGTGCCGAATCTCTATTTTCGCCTAAACCTGGGGTAAAAGGTCCTTCAGCTAAAAATACCTGGATTTTTTGGTAGTCGGTTTCATACAGGTAATTGTTCTCTAAAAAATATGCCCAAATATCTCCTTCAAAATTTTGTGCCCAGTCTAATTGCTGTTGGGTATATCCGATTTTGATAGAATCGCCTAAGTTTTGGGGCAAAACCTGATCAAGAAAGTATAAAACCTTTCCCTGGAAAATCATTTTAGACAACAGGGTCCTATTATCATCAGGTTCAGCAAAAAGTTCTTCGTGGGCATATGTTTCCGCCACACGAGGCACAATATACTCAGGTGCAAACCTCCTCGAAAGGTATAAGGGTACACTTTGCACTATGGCCCTATAAAATTTGCTGTCTTTGCCCAGAAACATATCCAAACCAATCCCCAAATAGTGATTGCCCACTGGCATTTGATAAGCAAAACCTGAAGCAAAAGAAATAAATTTTGGAATTTTAGCTTTTGGATAATAGTATTTAATGTATTTAAAAGTTTCGTTTAATCCCTCTTCCTGTACTTTTAAGTTTGGAAAAACACTATCTACTTCTTTGCTTAAATCGGTATAAGCCTGATCGCGGTACAAATTGGTCAACGATTCGGTATTGGAATATTTACTATCTAAAATCCGGTGGATAAAATCGTCATAAAACATACCATACTTTGAAGCAAGTTGTTTATCTACGTCAATTACATCTTTATTTTTTCCGGCAAATAGCTCGTTATCAAATCTTTCTATTTTAATGTTTACCTGTATATTACTTACATCGGGCCTGTTGCTTTGCCTGCAAGAAATAAATGTGACGGCAAAAAGAAAAATTAAATAAATTTGCCAATGTTTTACGTTATACATCATGTAGAACAAATATATATAAACACCTATAGCATGAAAAGAATATCAACCATTTTAATTTTGTCTGTTTTAAGTTTTGGCGCATGGGCGCAAAATTCGCCTTTAACCAATTATGGCTTTAGGTTAGGTTTAACCGCTACCCCAACCTTTGGTTGGATTAAACCCGAACAGGGAAAAACAGACGGACTAGCTTTAGGCTTTTCTTATGGATTAATTGGCGATTTTAATTTCGCCCCGAATTATAGTTTTTCTACCGCTTTAACCATCACCTCGATTAATGGTAAAAGTACTGAGGCCAATGTTTTACCATATTACGCAACCAGTAGCAGTACAGCACCAAAAGCTTACGATTTAAAATATAAACTACAATACGTAGACCTGCCTTTAACCATTAAACTAAAAACGGTAAAGACTGATGGAAAACGCTGGTATGGCCAGTTTGGATTATCTAATTCAATCAATATCAGTGCGAAACAAGATGCTGTAACTGGTGGTACGGTTGTTGGCGATAACTTAAATGTATCTGATAACATTAAACTTTACCGTGCCGGATTAATTATCGGTGGTGGCGGCGAATTTGATATTTCGGGCAATACCAGCATCGTTGCCGGTTTAACTTTTAATAACGGTTTTACTAATATTGTAACAGATAAAGCCAGAAATGTTAAAAATCATTATTTGGCACTTAATTTCGGCGTATTTTTCTAATCGAAGAATTTGTCTTGCTACTTGATACTAACTTCTTGATACTGCTTAACAACTTGATACATTAAACATGAAAATAGCACTAGCACAACTCAATTACCATATCGGAAACTTTGAGGCCAACACAAAAAAAATAGCCGAAAATATTCGATTGGCGAAAGATAAAGGGGCTGATTTGGTTGTTTTTGCCGAGCTGGCTATCTGTGGTTATCCACCAAGAGACTTTTTGGAATTTGATGAGTTTATTGCGCTGTGTGAGACTGCTGCTCAGGAAATAGCCAAACATTGTACAGATATTGCCTGTATTGTTGGCCTACCGATTAAAAATGAGGTATTGCAGGGAAAAGATCTGTTTAATGCAGCCTATTTTATTGAAGACGGAAAAGTGAAAGCCACGGTGAAAAAAGCACTGTTGCCAACTTACGATGTTTTTGATGAATACCGCTATTTCGAACCCGCCACACAATTTAACTGTATCGATTTTAAGGGTAAAAAAATTGCCTTAACCATTTGCGAAGATCTGTGGAATATCAACGATAATCCATTGTATGTGTCAAATCCAATGGATGAGCTAATTAAAGAGCAGCCTGATGTCATGATTAATATTGCAGCATCTCCTTTCTCTTATACCCATGATGATGAACGCATAAAAGTATTGGCCAATAATGCAAAAAAGTATAACCTGCCTGTATTTTATGTAAACCAGGTTGGTGCGCAGACCGAAATTATTTTTGATGGAGGTTCTTTGGTTTTTGATGCTGATGGAACAATGAAAGCAGAGATGAAGTATTTTGAAGAAGATCTTCAGGTTTTTGATCTGGAAGAGGTTGAAAACGTGCGTAACAAATATCCCCAACCGGAAAGATTAACCGATATCGAGCAGATTCACGATGCATTGATTTTAGGTATAAAAGATTATTTTAGAAAATCTGGTTTCAGCAAAGCAGTTTTAGGACTGTCTGGCGGAATTGATTCAGCTGTGGTTTGTGCCTTGGCTTGTCGAGCATTAGGCCCGGAGAATGTTATGGCCGTTTTAATGCCTTCTAAATTCTCTTCCGACCATTCTGTTCAAGATGCTTTAGATTTGGTTAATAATATTGGTTGTATGCACGAAATTGTGCCAATTAAAGATGTTACAGAAGCTTTTGATCATATACTGGCACCAGCTTTTAAGGGACTGCCTTTTAACCTTGCCGAAGAAAATGTTCAGGCCCGTATCCGTGGGATTATTAATATGGCCATGAGCAACAAATTTGGCTATATTTTATTGAATACCTCGAATAAAAGCGAGTGTGCAGTGGGGTACGGTACCTTGTATGGTGATATGTGCGGTGCCATTGGGGTGATTGGCGATGTATATAAAATGCAGGTTTTTGAGCTGGCAAGATATATTAACAAAGAGAGGGAAATTATCCCGGTCAATACCATTGTTAAACCACCATCAGCAGAGTTAAGGCCTGATCAAAAAGATTCTGATTCGTTGCCCGAATATGAAATTCTGGATAAAATATTATATCAGCACATCGAAAAGAAACAGGGCTCAAAAGCCATTATTGCTCAAGGTTTTGATGAGGAATTGGTGAAGCGGATTCTGAAAATGGTAAATATTGCTGAATTTAAACGTTACCAAACGCCACCAATTTTAAGGGTATCGCCAAAAGCATTTGGTATGGGTAGAAGAATGCCGATTGTAGGGAAGTACATGGCTTAGGTTGTTAGAAAGTTGAAAGGTTGTAATGTTGGAAGATTTGAAAGCTGATCGATTAATTGCTTAAATTGTTCAATTGCTTTGATTAACTGGTTAAGCGGTCAATAGTTTAAACTATAAATTGAAAACTGCCAAAAGAAAACTGTCTAATTATGGTTGAGTTGATTTAAAGCAAGCTGCCTTATTTCAGCTTCTTTCTCAAAAGAAATGATGTGGTTTAAGTTAGAATGGTCATGCATTTTGCTAACAGCTTGTTTTCTGGTTGCCGCATCTTTATCAAAACAGGCAATGTGAAATAAGTTTGCCTGATCATCCATTTTGCTCACTGCCAATTTTCTTGTTGTATCATCCTTATCAAAAGAGGCAATATGAAATAAATTAGACTGGTCGTTCATTTTTATAACTGCAATTTTTCTTATTGCGGCATCTTTATCAAAGGAAGCGATGTGAAATAAGTTTGATTCATCATGCATTTTAGCAACAGCAATTTTTCTTATCACAATATTTTCATTAAAGCTGGCAACATGAAATAGGTTCGATTCATCGTTCATTTTACCCACTGCAATTTTGACGACCGCGGTATCTTTATCAAAAGAAGCGATGTTAAACAGATTGGATTCATCGTTTATATTTTGAACAGCTATAACCCTGACTTTTTCACTTCTACTCGTTCTTGCTATTGTAAATAAATCCTCTTCGGTAATCGGTTTACTAAAATCTATACTATCGGCATAGTTGCTTGAAGTAATGGTAAGGGTTTGTTAGTTTTTGTGAGTAAAGCTGACGCAGCCGCTTAGATATAAAACACTGCTTAAAAATAAAAGAGATTTTTTCATGTTAACTTAGATGATTACACTAAGTTAGCTAATTATTCTTAGTTTTTTGGTTTCTGTAATTATAACAAATAAAGAGGATGTCATCTCGACTGAAGCACAGTGAAATGAGAGATCTTTAAAAGATTTCTCAACTGCGTTGCACTCCGCTCGAAATGACGATCTATTACAGGTCCTTTATTACATTTTATGCTAAAGTAGCATCAACGGTAATCGTGGTGTTTAATAATTTAGAGATCGGGCAGTTTTTTTCTGCATCAGCTACCAATTCATCAAACTTTTCCTGTGTTAAATTAGGTACAGTAGCGGTTAGGGTTAAATGTGATTCAACAATTTCACCTTTAGATGGATCAAGGTTAATTTCACATTTAGTTTCCAATTTATCGGCTGTAAATCCTGCTTCAGTTAAGTTAGCTGATAACTTCATTGTAAAACAGCCGGCATGCGCAGCAGCAATTAATTCCTCTGGATTTGTGCCAACACCTTCTGCAAAGCGAGAATTAAAAGAATATTGAGTATTATTTAAAGTAGTGCTTTGTGTAGTGATGTTACCATTGCCTTCTTTAATAGAACCTTGCCATACGGCTGTTGCATTTCTTTTCATGATTGGATTTAATTTTTAGATTGTTTAACATCTAAAGATAAAAATATGTTTGTTTAATGGCGGTAATTCTTTGTTAAGAAATTATCGTGTTAAAATCATTTTCAAATCCTATTAGAGTAAGTTTTCCAAAAAAAGAAGCTGCTTCAAAAGAAACAGCTTCCCTTTCATTACGATCTTTTTAGGTTATTTATCTGATTTTTAATTATAAAGGGTACAATACCGCAGTTGCCTGTTTATCCTTTGCTGATAAAACAGTTGCACCACTTCCACATTGTCCGCCGTTCATTAATGATAATGCATCGGTTCCCCCAACCCCCGGTACATTAATGGTTGTAGATTGGTTGGTGTGTTTAAATGAAATGGTATGTCCAAATTCATGTGTGATGGTTCTTGTACGTTGTGCAAAAGAATTGTTCTGGATCAGATTCTGGTTAATCCAAACTGTATTGCCAGCCTTACCGTTAGAAGTTGATAAATAAGCCTGTCCACACGTGGAACTTCCAATGGTATTATCTACTTTAATTAGAATATCATAAACAGTACCTGTTGTAATCACAAATTTGATTTTAGAATTAGGTACTGTATTCCATTGGTTGATGGCAGAATTGATTTCGCTGATCATCCCATTTATCGAGGGATCGATTTTAACGCGGATGTTAGTACTATTGGTTACAATATATCCATTATAATACTGTTCTGTTACCGGTTTCCCATTATCGGCAGGAACCTCCATATTTTTACTAAATACGATGTCGCCATCAACAATGTAATTATCCCCACTTTCTACAATCTGTGCATCTGAAAATCCAAGATTTTTGATATAGGCAAGAACTTTTTGATTTTGACCGGTTTCGTTTTCCAGATCAGCTGGTAGCTCGTTTTTCTTCGAACATGACATCACTACTACTGATAGCAATACAATCAGCATAGTTTTTTTAAATAGGTTTTTCATAGTTTAGGTTTTTGGTTTAGATCGTAATGTGCTTTAATTGAGTATTATATGAATAAATATAATACAAAAAATACAAATATGTATTATAACATATATTATTTTGTATTTTTAATTAGCATATTACGATCTTGTCTTATGCCTAATCTGTTTGGTGTTTTAGGGTATTATTTCTAATCGATTGGAAAAGCAATATTCCTACGCCAATCATAATCGAAATATCTGCAAAATTAAAAACACCTGTCTGGAAGATATAAAAATCCATATGCATAAAATCGGTAACCGATCCATGTACAATCCGATCATATAGGTTGCCGATACCACCGCCTATCAGAAAACACAAAGCAATTTGCATACTGATTGGTAAATTACGTTTGGCAAACAGGAAATATAAGCCATAGCCTAAAAAAAGTAAGGGTAAGCCAGTTAAAATAATGAGCCTGAAAATATAGGGCATATTATCGCCAAGGCTTAAAAATGCCCCGCTATTTTCTACTTTGGTTAAGGTAAAACGGTCTTTTATGATGCTGATATGCTCGTAATCGCTGATCTCGGTACGCACAATTTTTTTAGAAATCTGATCGCAGCCAAAATTTAAGGTGAGCAGTAATAATAAAACAGACCACCTAAGGTTTTTATGGTATTTCATTTGTTTAAACTAAAATTTATTGAGGAATGAATTCCGTTTGCGGAATAACCAATTTCTTACTGATTTCGGGAATTAATTTCCTGAGTGAGGCTTCCTGACTTTTTTCGGCATTTATAAAATACCAGTTTTTGCCACCATCGTACGACATACACAAAAGGTTGCTTTTAACGATAGCCTTTTTGCCGTTTATTTCTGCTGTAGCAAGTTGTGGAATTATGCATTGGTAATTTTGACCAGTCTTTATCATTTCGGAAGGCTTGCCAAGCTTGACGTTCTTAAATGAAAAACCACTTGCCGTAAGTGCCTGAATACTCGTTTTTAAATTTGCCTCTGCCGATTTTGCCCCACCTAGTGTTTGTGCCACTTTGGGATGGGTACGTTTTAATAGGGTTTTATAATCCGATTTACTATAAGCTACCAACATCGCATTCGACTGTTTGCTTAAACTATGTAAATAAACTTGAGCATTTGTATTTGTACTCCCAAAGATGACCAGAAGTAAAAGCAATGTTTTTATTTTTTTACCCATTTTCTATAAGGAATAATCAAGGCTAAGATAACCGCTAAAGCACTCAGTATTTTTGCAATAATATCGCCGCTTTTTACATAAAACGTAATCTCGTCATTTAAATTAATGTTTGCTTTAATAGCCGTTCTTGTCCACCATTTGGTGCTTTGTGTAATATCGCCACGTTGATTAATGAAACAGGAGATTCCAGTATTTGCTGATCGGGCTACATCGCGGTGGGTTTCAATTGCCCTCAGTTTAGCATACATCATATGCTGGTCTTTACCTGAGGTATTTCCCCACCAGCCATCGTTGGTAATAATGGCGATAAATTGTGCGCCATCTTTAACCTGCTCACCAATCCAGTCGCCCCATAAACTTTCGTAACAAACAACAGGGGCGGCACCAATGCCGCTTTGTGCATAAAGTACACTTGGTTTTTCCTGCCAGCCCCATCCGCTTACGCTACCTCCTAATTGTGAAAATACACCATCAAGAAAAGAAAACACTTTAGGGAAAGGCATTTTTTCAGCTCCCGGAACTAGTTTCGATTTATGATAAAATTGAACATTTGCAGAGTTTTCTATCTGCATGGCAGAGTTAAAATTATCCCAATACTGGTTGCTTTGAGAATCGTACTTTGCAGAGAGTGTTTTCTTAGTCTGGTAGATTTTTATGCTTTCAATTCCGGTAATGAGTGTTCCGTTTTTGTATTTATTTAAGAAGTTTTGTAAATTAATGAAATCAGGATTGCTCCGGATTCTATCTTCATCTGCGTAATTTGGAATGGCTGTTTCCGGCCAGATAAAATATTCGGTATTCGGCTGCCCGATTGAATCTGATAGGTGTGTTAATATTTTAATCTGCTCAGCAGTAGGTATATTTTCCAGTTTTTGATAAGGATCGATATTGGGCTGAACCACTACCACATTACTTGGCGTACCTTTTTGCTCGGCGGTAAAATACTTGATTAATGAAATACTGATGGGAACAATTACCACTAAAGCCCAAATCCCAGCAGTTCTAAACCTTAAATATCCTGTTTGGGATTTGAATTTTTTGTAAGCTTCAAATGCTAAAATATTGCTGACTAGTATCCATAACGAACCTCCATATATTCCTGTGTAATCGTACCATTGCGCCAATTGGTGCATTCCTGCCAACCCATTTCCTAAAGTCATCCAGGGGAAAGCTAAATCCCAGGTTTGTTGTAAATATTCTAAAGCGATGTAAAAGGCAATTAGCCCAAGGTAGGCAACTTTTTTATTTACGTATTTGCCCAACCTGTAGTATAACCAAAAGGCAAAAGTCATTAACAGAGCACCTAATCCATAAGGAATTAAAGAAACGGGTAGGGCAATGGCAGGGTCATTATAAGCACTTATGGCATTGTACACCCAATAAATGGATGCAGTATTCCAAACCAAGAAGGTTAAGCCTGCCGTTAAGAAAATTCTTTTTCCCTGCTTTTTTTCGGCATTGCCTGAAATAGAATTAAGCGCAATGAATAAAGGCACAAGGCCAATTAATAATAATGGCGTGGTAAAAGGCATTGGTGGCCAGGCCAGCCACAGTAAAAATGCGCTTAAGAGGGCGAGGAGGTAAGTTTTTTTTTTGTTCATTTTAAGTGCTGGCCCAATATTGTCATCCTGAGCCTGTCGAAGGACTAATTAATTATTTGGCGTTTCGACAAGCTCAACGTGACAATTCGAGGGGATTTAGTTTTACAAACTTTCTAAGATATTTGCTTTTTTAGCTTCGTATTCTTCCTGGGTGATCAGGTGTTTATCATACAAAGTTTTAAGCTTGCGTAATTTTAAAGTGGTTTCGTCTTCTGGCTCTTCTACAACTTCAGCGATCTGAATAACAGGTTGCACTGGTTCTGGAGTTGGTTCGTATGCAGGAATTTCGGCAAGGGGTTGAGCATTAAAATTGATAGGAGATGCCGATGTACGGTTTTCTTCCAGTTTTTGCTGACGAAGCATTTCCTTATACTCTTCCAATTGCTGGTTTGCCGCCTGGTGTAATTTACGCGCCTGTACTTTCGGAATAAATTCGGTTACGATATTTTCGCCATGCTGGGGTACACAAATAAATTTAGAACCAAAAAACTCTTCTTTAAACGAAACCTCTTTAATGCTTTTCCACGAAATATCCTTGAAGTTCATGGTTAAGCCTAGATTACCCGGTTCGCAATAAAAAATCCGTTTATTAGAAATCGCGATGCTATCCGGTAACAAGTTTACTGCTGGTTTTTTCTGTACAGCTAAATATAAAAGTTCTTCGCCTGTGGTTAAAAGGTCGTTTAATTTTCCAATAACTTTTTCAACTGCTTTGGGGTCTTGTTCGTCACTCAGAAATCTATCTATGCTAATCATATAATTTAAATTTTTTGTTCGAGATAATTTTCTACCTCTTTTTGTAAAACTGGTATGTCCTTAATTATAATTTTCCATATAACCATGTCATTAACATTATCATATGAATGGATTATTTTATTTCTTAAATCAACAATTTGCCTCGAATATGAAATGATGATTTCAGGATTTATTTTCAGAAGCTTATTTATGGCTTCTCCTATAATTTCAAGTTCACGTTCAACTGCTCTTCGTTTGGTTTTGTTCGCTTTATAAATTTCAAAAGCGAAGTTGTTTTCCAAATGCTCGTAAATAGATTCAATCGAAATTTTAATATCGGTAAGAAGTTTTTTTTCTTCTAAAACACTCATATCAATTGAATTTTACTTTGATTAATACTTTCAATAAGATAAGGATTACTTAATGTTTCTTCAGCCAATAAATCAACTTCTCTTTTTAATAAATCCTGCAAGGCATAAAGTAAATCGAAATAATTATTTCCGTAGCTTTCAAAATCAGATTTATTAGAAAAATTAATTAAAAAATCAATATCACTATCCTCTTTTAGATTGTTTTTGGCAGCGCTACCAAATAAGTAAGCCTCCTTAACATCGTATTTCTTAAAGAGATCTTTTATTTCGGGTAAATGATTTGAAATTAAACTTTCCATATTTTTATTTTAAAACAAGCTACTCTTCAGCATCTTCATATTTGTTTTTGCTTTTAATGTTGGGTTTCCCCGCTATGCAAATTACAAATTCTCCTTTTAAAGTATTGTTTTCAAAGTGTGATTTTATTTCTACCAAAGTTCCACGTACGGTTTCTTCGAACATTTTGGTAAGCTCCCTACTTACCGATGCCTGTCTGTCGGCGCCCAAGTACTGTGCAAATTCTTCTAAAGTTTTTAATAAACGGTGCGGACTTTCATAAAGTATGATGGTGCGGTCTTCCTCGGCTAACTTTTTAAATTTTGTTTGTCTGCCTTTTTTTACCGGCAAAAAACCTTCAAAGCAAAATGCATCGGCAGGTAAGCCCGAATTAACCAAAGCAGGTACAAAAGCTGTTGCGCCGGGTAAACATTCGACAGCAATATCATTTTTAATGGCTTCGCGTACCAGGAAGAAACCCGGGTCGGAAATGGCAGGTGTTCCGGCATCAGATATCAGGGCAATTTTTTGTCCTTCGTTTAAAAACTTGATAATCTCTGAAGTTGCCTTATGTTCATTGTGCTGATGATGTGAGAAAACTCTTTTATCGATGCCAAAATGTTTGAGCATCGGGGCGCTGGTACGGGTATCTTCTGCCAGGATTAAATCGCATTCTTTTAATATACGGATTGCCCTAAAGGTCATATCCTCTAAATTGCCTATAGGCGTTGGTACGAGAAATAGTTTGCCATCCATCTTTCAGTTTGCAGTTTACAGTTAACGGTTTGCAGTTTTTTCCAAACTCCTTACCCCAAACTCCAAACTCTTGCTATCTTTGCTTAAAAAATTAAATAATGCTGCAAGTTAACTATATCCGCGAAAATAGAGAGAAAGTTTTAGAACGTTTAAGTATCCGTAATTTTAAACAACCAGAACTGGTAGATGAAATCATCAAAATAGATGAAGACCGCCGTTCTACACAAACTTCCCTGGATAGTATTTCTGCTGAAGCGAATGCAGCTGCCAAACAAATTGGCGATTTAATGCGTACTGGTAAAAAAGAAGAAGCCGAGGCGATTAAAGTACAAACGGCTTCTCATAAGGAAAATATCAAAAACCTGAGCGATAAATTAAATGAGCTGGAAGCAGCTCAGCATAATTTAATTGTTCAATTGCCTAATTTGCCTTACCATTTAGTAAAGCAAGGATCTACGGCAGAAGAAAACGAGGTTGTTCTAACACATGGCGAGCCCGCACAATTACCAAGTAAGGCTTTACCGCATTGGGAGCTTGCTGCGAAATATGATATTATCGATTTCGAACTGGGCGTAAAAATTACTGGTGCTGGTTTTCCGGTTTATAAAGGAAAAGGTGCAAAGTTACAACGTGCATTAATCAATTTCTTTTTAGATCATGCTACTGAGGCAGGTTATAAAGAAATGCAGGTGCCTCATTTGGTTAATGCAGCTTCAGGCTTTGGTACCGGACAATTACCTGATAAAGAAGGGCAGATGTACCATTCAACGGTTGATGATTTATATTTAATCCCAACTGCCGAAGTCCCGGTAACCAATTTATATCGTGATGTAATTGTTAAGGAAGAAGATCTTCCAATTAAAAATACCGCTTATACGCCTTGTTTCCGTAGAGAAGCTGGTTCTTACGGTGCACACGTACGCGGTTTAAACCGTTTACACCAGTTTGATAAGGTTGAAGTAGTTCAAATTACACATCCTGATAAATCTTACGAAACTTTAGAAGATATGAGCCAATATGTTCAGTCTTTATTAAAGGAACTGGGATTACATTACCGCGTGTTGCGTTTATGTGGTGGCGATATGGGCTTTACGTCTGCCATGACTTACGATATGGAGGTTTGGAGCGCTGCGCAAGAGCGTTGGTTAGAAGTTTCTTCTGTTTCAAATTTCGAAACTTATCAGAGTAACCGTTTGAAATTACGCTTTAAAGGAAAAGAAGGTAAGGCGCAACTGGCACATTCATTAAATGGAAGTGCATTGGCTTTACCGCGCATTGTGGCTTCGATTTTAGAAAACTACCAAACCGAGGATGGAATTAAAATTCCGGACGCTTTAGTGAAATATACCGGTTTTGATATTATTGATTAAACCTCAACCTGTTATAGCAACTGCTTAGGCTTCTGCTTGAGCCTCCCTCTCCTGAAGGAGAGGGAATGCACAGACACTACGTATTGCTAAGCCCGTTAAAAGGGTAAGGGCATAAAAAAAGCTTTGCAGTAATGCAAAGCTTTTCGTTTTTATTATAGATAGATGTTATGCGTATGAATTATAAAATCAAGATCAACAATAAAATGATGATGATGATTGCACCAACTGAAAGGTAAACACCTCCAGAAACTGCACGGGCCTGACCTTTTAATTCTCTTAACTCGCTACGTAAAGCTTTACGTTCTGCTCTCGTTAAGTTAGATTTGTCCATGTCTCTGATTTCTTCAACGCGGGTTTTAATTCTTTCCAGTTTCACTGCTTGTTCTGCAGTTAATTCTGTTGGGTTTTTCGCAGGTTTATCAGCTGCCTGAGCTGAATTAAAACTAATGCCTAAAGCGAAAATCAGGGCTAACGTGTAGATGAATTTTTTCATAATATCTAATTTTTTAGTGTTCGATCTCTACGTAACAAAAAACCTACCAAAATGTTCTGATAGGTTTTGAAAAGCATTAATTTAATTGTTAAAGTTCTTATTTGATCTCGAAAATGGCGTTTACTGTGAAATTCAGCTTAATTTTTTTAAAATCAATTTCAGGAGCGCCGGCAGCATCAGCCATTTCGGCTTTCATTGCGTAATTTCTATAAACAGGTTGTATTACATTGTCTCCACCATCTTGTATTTCAATTACACCACCTAATTTATCGCCTAATGCTTCTACCATATAAGCTGCTTTTTCTTTTGCCGCTAATAAGGCCTTAATTTTAAGCTCTTTTTTTAAGGTTTCAATTTTAGAATAATCGTAGCTTTCAATATTCGTATTGGCAATTCCTTTGGCATCTATCGACTCTAGTATGGCGTTGAATTTGTTCAGATCGCTAACTTTTAAACGATATTGTTTGCTGGCTAAGAAATCAGGATTTTTCTTTTTTTCTGTAGCGTAGTTCCAGCTGCTTAAATTGCTGATGGTTAAATTTTCTTTTGCAATACCTGCTTTTTGTACGGCAGCATACAATTGTTTTTCCAGTTCTGTAATGTCTACTTTTTTCTTTCCGTTTAAGTATTCTTTAAGCGAAATGCCGATATAAATAATATCTGGCGTTACTTCTGTTTCTGCAGTTCCGCTAACATTAATTTTTCTGCGTAAATCTACTTGCTGAGCCATCGCTGATGATAATCCTAAAAATGCAACCAGTGCAAGTGCTATTAACTTTTTCATAATTTATTTTCTTTGTGTGTACTGTAATGATGTAAACCGTGCACAAATTCCACACCGGGATTATCAATTTTTTTATTTTTTTATGTGAAAATACTTAATAAGTACAGATAATGAAATAGTTAGAACGGTTGTGAAGGTGAATTAAATTGTCGGTTTGGAACGATGTTAAGCTGTAATTTATGAGATGACACCCTTTTCGTATACAACATTTTTATTTAAATTGAATCATGAAGTATCAGATTCCTAATAGTCAAGATGAAATATTACCGAACAAATTGGGTTTAACTAATTTGTCAGATATTAACTTGGCAGAATTTGAAGGCTTTTTAAAAGCAGAAATTATACTGTCTGAAGCGTTAACGACGAGGACAAAATTTAATGTTTTATATATTCTTAAAATCCACAAATTAGCTTTGTCGCAATTATATAGTTTTGCTGGCAAGTTGAGGGATGTAAATATTTCAAAAGGAGGCTTCTCATTTGCAGCAGCTAGATTTCTAGGCGATAATATGCAGCATTTTGAGATCGAAATTTTAAATAAGCTACCCAAAATATATACAGACAAGCAAGAATTAATAGCAGATATAGCTAGAGTGCATGCCGAGTTATTGTTAATTCATCCATTTAGAGAAGGAAACGGCAGAACCGCAAGGATACTAGCAAATTTAATGAGCAGGAAAGCAGGTTATGGTTCTCTAAAATTCGAAAGGATTGGAGGTGTTGAATTTGAAAATTATATATCAGCAATACAAGCAGCAGCCGATAATGAATACACGTTGATGGAGAGGTTTATAACGCTGATTTTTCCAGACTAAATTCAATTTTTTTCAAAACGGAAACAGCTAATTCGTGAGGAATAGAAATCCCTTCGATTTTAAATGAAGCAAGCGTAGATTCCATAATCTGTGCTCTCAATAAACTAGCTTTCTTTTGCTTATCTTCTTGCTTGATTTTCATATTCAAATATACTCAAAATGAATGGATGAAGAAAATTATGCGCAAGGTTTTATGCTTAAATAGACGGAATTATATATGGTTATAAAACCTAGCGCAGCAGAATTTTCTGCAGAATTTTAATCATGTTTGCAATTAGGAATTGCAAAAAGAATTGATTTGTGGTTGTTAAACCTTTGATACTTTAACAGCAGTTGGTCCTTTTTGACCCATTTCAACTTCGAACGTAACTTTATCACCTTCTTTAATCTGAGTGATTAAGCCATTTGCGTGAACAAAAATACTGTCTTGTGTTTCAGTGTTTTTAATAAAACCGTAACCTTTACTGTCGTTAAAGAATGTAACTGTTCCTTTTTTAACAGGATTTTCATCGATGATATCTTCTTGTCTCGAAATTCCGATCTGAATATCTTCTGTGTTAATTACTTTCTTTTTCTTCGGATCTGGTGGAGTTGAAGAGATGTTTCCGTTTTCATCAACATAAGCCATCATATCTTCAAGCGCTAAACCTTTTTTTGCATTAGCCTGACGCTCTTCTTTTTTCTCTTGTTTGTCTTTTTGTTTTTTTAATCGTTTTTTTTCGTTCTCTTTTTTACTGTATGTTGCCTGAGATTTAGCCATATTTTATTTAATTGTTTTGTTTTGAAAGATGAGTGGAATGGAGAATTATACAAAGATAACAATACTAAAGCATAAATACGATTTTATTCGGTTATGCTCTTGTCATTTGAGTTTGTATAGCAAAGCATATTACCACAGATGAAGAGGATGAACACGGATGGTGACATATATCATCTGTGTTTATCTGTGAAAATCTGTGGTTAAATATTAAAATGACCTTTTCACCCACTTATCTTTATCGATCTGATAAACAAAATTCCATTTTAAGGGCTCACCGTAATAGGCTACCTCTAATTCAGCGATTTTAACGGCGCCTAATTTTTCTGTCGCTTTTTGTGAACGGAAATTAGTAGCACCAATCTGTAAGATTACTTTATCCACAAATTGAAAAGCATAATCGAGCATCAGGCTTTTTAATGCTTTGTTGTGCCCTTTACCCCAGAAATCGCGGCCAATAAAGGTATAGCCAACTGCAACCGAACTTGCTGCTTCATCTAATTCATAGTACCTGGAGCTGCCCACAACTTTATTGGTATCCTTTTCATAAACGATAAAAGCACCCTTTGATTCTATTGCCCCTTTAAAGAAATTTTCGAAAACCTCTCTTTTATAGCGGTCTTTATTGGGGTGCTGCTCCCAGATCAACGGATCGGAAGCAACGGCAAAAAGTGCTTCAAAATCTTCTTCTTTTAAGGGAACTATCGTTATTAAATCGTTTGCTAATGTAGGCTGTAAATCGAAATTCATATGGCTTGAATATAAAACGGCTGGCAATAGGGCCAGCCGTTTATAATTAATAGTATTAGCAAGGTTATAGATTTCTCCATTTCGTTGCACTTCAGTCGAAATGACGTACTTTTAGGTTAGTTGACTAAACCTTCAATTTCTACCACTTCTTGGGCATCTTTCTGATAATCGACTTTATCAATTTCGAAACCAAATAAGCTTAAGAAATCAGATCTGTAACCTGGTAAATCACCTATTGCCGGTAAAGTTTCGGTTGTTGCTTCTTTCCAAAGTTCGGCAACTTTAGCCTGAATATCTTCGCGCATTTCCCAATCGTCGATTCTGATTCTTCCTTTTTCATCAACAGGAACAGGGTTACCGGTATATAAACGATCAGCATATAAACGTTGGATCTGCTCAATTGTGCCTTCATGAATGCCCTCGGCTTTCATTACTTTATACAACAATGAAATATATAACGGAATTACCGGGATAGCAGAACTGGCCTGTGTTACCAATGCTTTGTTAACAGATACATAAGCTTTACCATCAATATCTTTCAATTTATCGCTGATTTTAAAAGCAGTAGCTTCTAAGTCGTCTTTGGCTCTTCCAATGGTTCCTTTACGGTATACTGGCTCGGTTAAAGCAGGGCCGATGTACGAATAAGCTACTGTTGTTGCTCCTTCAGCAAGCAGGTTTTCTGCTTTTAAGGCATCAATCCACATGGCCCAATCTTCGCCACCCATTACTGCAACGGTATTGGCAATATCTTCTTCGGTAGCAGGTTCGATAGAAATTTCGGTAACATTACCAGTGTGGAAATCGACAGTTTTATTGGTATAAGTTCCGCCGATAGGTTTTAAGGTAGAGCGGTGAAGCACTTCGGTATCAGGATGTTTCCTAACCGGCGATGCCAGGCTATAAATGATTAAATCAACCTGGCCAAGATCAGCTTTGATTAATTCAATTGTTTTTTCTTTAATTTCTTTGGAGAATGCGTCGCCATTAATGCTTTTTGCATATAAACCAGCAGCATGGGCTTCTTTTTCAAAGGCTGCACTGTTGTACCAACCTGGTGATGCAGTTTTGCCTTCAGAAGGTGCTTTTTCGAAAAATACGCCAATTGTAGAAGCGCCAGATCCATAAGCAGCAGCAATACGCGAAGCTAAACCGAAGCCGGTTGATGCGCCAATTACCAATACTTTTTTAGGGCCATCTATAGCTCCTTTAGATTTTACATATTCAATTTGATTCTTTATGTTTTGTGCGCAACCATCAGGGTGTGCAGTTAAACAGATAAAGCCCCTCATTCTAGGTTCGATAATCATTTTTTGTTCTATTTACGTTTTGTAATGTTAAAATAAGCGCAATTTAAGGATATTGAAAATACCATAATGCCCAAATCTTTAACGAAGATAAATTTTTAATTGTTTATGACTAAATGAATTTTAAATAATAAGCTTTTACATTTGTTTAATTCATTTTAGATCTAAATTCTATATTTAGAATATTATCTCTTTTCATATCGGTATCCAGGTAAACTGTCCGTGTTTTATCACCATAGTAAATGCAAAGCACAGCTGTATTTGGTGGAACACTTCCTAAATTATCTGCTCGAAACAATAAAGTGTTTTTGCCTGGTTGCAATGTTAGGTAAAACCGCTTGGATGTTTTTTTAACTGCAATTTTTTGATGGACCCATTCATTATTAAGTTTTATAGACACACTATCTCCATCTTCTACCTGGCCGTCCCAAATTTCAAGTTCTATTTGCTTGTTTTCAACGTGCATATTTGCAATAACATCGGTGTTTCTGTCTATGGGTTTTTCCGGAGCAATTTTTTTCTTTTGTATTTCTACAGGCTTATTGCTGATGGATTGATTATCTGATAACGTAGGTTTTGAATATGCCCTGTAAAACTTAGCCACTAGAAAAGTTGCAAAAGCATTTGACCGGTTTGAAAAATCAAAACTATACATGTTTTCGCTTGTTTTAACAATCAAATTTCCAGTATTTGGCGGCTTGCGACCATAATTGTCTGCAAAAAGTGCAAGCGTATTCATTCCTGTATCTAAATGTAGTTTATGGCTAAATTTTTTCTCATCAATGGCATGTTTGTTTAAAATCATCCTGCCATTTTGAATCAGTGTGATGGTATCTGCATCTATAAGCTCTTCATCCTGTATGGCCAGGGTAACAACGCTATCTTTTGTGATAATTGGATCGTAAATGCCATAATAAATATTATTCTTCCCGGTAGGGGCCACTATCCTGGGAATATGAGAATCTGTCCAGGGCGTTGAATTTGTTTTTATTAAGGTAATCTTTTCGCGATATAAAAGATTCCTCATATTTACTTTTGAGCTTTCGTAAATTTCATCACCCTCATCTAAACCCCGCATAAAAAGCCCAAAGTTATCGATCCACATCCGTTGTAAACTTAATTGTGTTTGTCCGCTTTTGGATTTACTCAGCGTAAGTACGCCATTGAGGTAGGGCATCCATTGTTTAATTTTGAAAGGGGTTTCTATTATCGGGTACTTATTTCGACCAATGCCCAGTTGGGTACTATTTTTTTGAACAAGCAAGAGCTCATAACTAAATATAAAATCACCGTTTGTAATTTTTAAGTTGGCCGGATAAAGCATCTTTTCAGTCGCTTTGCCAATATTCATTTGCACATTAATTGGTAAAGCTGCGGGATAAGGACGATACTTAAAATCCCAGGTACCTGTAAAGTTCTGAGCTTTTGCTCCAGTCAAAATCATGATTAACAAAATTCCTAAAAGGAAACGCATATGATTTTCAAATGAATTAAAACTTAAAGATAAGCGTATCACATCTTTTTTGAGGATTAATTTAAAGTTAAATTATTTGCTTTATCCATTTTCTATTAATTTAGCGGCACACAGATAAAACCGGTTTATCGTCTTATGAAAAAAATATTATTGTCTGCTATAGTGCTACTCACTATGGTATCTGGAAAGCTTTATGCACAAACCCAACATCAAAATTCGGGTTGGTTTATGTTTTTAAATAACACCAAGTTTAATGAAAAATGGGGCCTTCAGTTCGATGTTCAGTTGCGTTCAGCTGATGATTGGGGTTACTTGAGAAATACCTTAGTGCGGCCAGCCTTACAATATTTCATTAACAATAAACACAATGTAGCTTTGGGGTATTTATGGCAAACAACACAATCACAATCGATAGTAGCTGGTAATTCATTTGCACACGAACACCGCATTTTTGAACAGTATATTTATAGCCATAAAATAAAATCTGTTTTTGCCAGCCATAGGGCAAGGCTTGAGCAACGCTTTATTGGCCGTACGGGCGAAGATGTTTTTTCGCAGCGTTTCCGCTATTTCTTCAGGCTCATTCAGCCACTTCAAAAAACACAGCCAACGTTTACTAAAGGGCCATTTGTGGCTTTGCAGAACGAGGTGTTTTTAAATCTTCAGAATAAGGATAAAATTAACAATAGTGTTTTCGATCAGAACAGGTTATACCTTGCTGCAGGTTATCGTTTTTCGAAACAATTTGATCTGGAAGCTGGGTACATGAACCAGGCTACCCATGGTGTTTCAAACAATACGGTTAATAACATTATTCAGCTGGCCGTTTACACCAGGTTTTAATGTTTTAAAGTCATTTTTTGTACAACAACTCTTACAAAATGTTAAAGTTGTTGTAATTGACTGGTCTTTTTGCTCAATTTGCCGCGTGAAAAGATTTACCATTCTATTTTTAGCACTCTTATTTGGCAGGCGGATGCAGGCACAAGAGATTAAAGCCTCATCAACCAATAATGCCCCAACTTCCAAAAGTTTGTTTAATCCTGAGCATAAAAGGAATTTTTCGCGTAAAGGCGATTTTTATTTTCACTGGGGATATAATAGCTCCTGGTATGGTAAAAGCGATATCAGGTTTCAAGGGCCGAATTACGATTTTACTTTAAAGGATGTTGTGGCTCATGATCGACAATCGAAATTAAGCTGGGCTTATTTAAATCCTGGATTAATCACGGTACCACAATACAATATCCGTGCAGGTTATTTTATCAAAGATAACTACAGTATCTCAATCGGCTGGGACCACATGAAATATGTGATGGATATCCCACAAACCGTGGCAATTACTGGCCATATCGGGTCAAATATTTCGCCAACCAATACACCTACAGGTAATTTGGCAGGCGATTATAATGGACAAAGCATTAATGTTAAGGAGAGCATGTTAACCTACGAGCATACTGATGGGTTTAATTATGCCAATATCGAAATTGAGCGTTATGATGATATTTGGGTTGCACCCGGAGGCAATACTTCTTTAACTTTAGAAACTGGTTTAGGTGGTGGCATGATGGTTCCACGTTCTGATGTACGTTTATTCGGACAGGGCAGAAATAACCACTTCAGTATTTCGGGTTACGGTGTTTCTGCAAAAGTTGGACTTAAGTTTTATGTTTGGAAAAACGTTTACCTACAAAATACCACTAAGTTCGGCGCTACCAATTTAACCAATGTGCATACCACTGGCTGGGATGAGTACGACAAGGCTAGTCAGAAGATTAATTACATTGAAAATATGTGGTTGATCGGGGTTCAGTTTTAAAAAGATATGGAAGGAGGTTTAAGCCTCTTTTTTGTTTTGGGTGTGACGAGTTAGTGCACTACAGTTGTCCCGCAGATTAAAAGATCAACGCAGATTATTGTTTTTTGACTTGTCGATTAAAAATAGTCACGGATGCACCGAAGACACGGAATACCTTGGATTTCTTCATTCCCACAAAGTGAATCAGTGAAGCTAATCTTAATGCACTAAGCTTTTTATTTCAGCTGCTAGAAATTATGATCTTTCTTTTATCGCGACTAAATACTGCATTACAGCATCTTCTGCTTTCTTGTTCTGCTTAGTAACGCTATCGAACAGATCAATTCTTAACTTTTTATAAAGCTTAATCGCATTTTCCAGCGATTCGATTAACGATGCTTTATTGTATTCAGCAATGGTACCTTTAAGTAAGTTAAAATCTTCGGAAGGGAGCTGCGATTCTACTTTACGCACACCTCGTGGCAGGTTGTTATTTTTGATGTGAAGCAAGGGGCCAAACACTACCATCCTTAAAAAGCCGAAAAAATCTAAAGCTTCTAAATATTCGCCTCTGCCGATTTTTAAGAGGGCATAATGTATCCAGGTCCAAAAGCGGTCTTCAATCCATTGGTAGTCGGGATAAGGGAATTTGGCTTCTGTTTGATTGAGGATGCGCTGTAATTGATTATCACGATCGATTAATAAGGTAGGGTTTTCTACCCTAGAGGCAAATTCGTCAAGCGTTAAAAATTTGATATCAACGTGCAATAATGGTTTATCGTAAATGCAGATCAATACACGCGGTTCGCCAACATGTTCGCCTGTAAAAGCAGAAATCAAATCGCCAAGGCGGTTGGCGTATTGGAGCATTTTAGACTTATCGGTTGATACCTTTTCTTTAGTTAGCAAAATGAGGTCGAGGTCTGAAAATTCGTCAATCTCATTACTGAGCCAGGAGCCACCCACAGCTAAGCCGATAACAGATTCATCGCTTTTTAATATTTCGGTGGCGTGTTGAGCGAAGAGTTGTTGTATCATGGTGTTTTTTAATTAAGATTGCTTTACCCCCTTTGCAAGGGCCTTGCTTCTGTTCGCATCGATAACTATCAGATGACGACAATTATACATCCAATAATCTTCTATGGTAATTAATCTGCCCCAAATGGTAAGTTAAATGCGTGGTAAGGTGCACCAGGAAAAACCCGGTTGAGGTTTTCTCCTGGAATACCAGCATAGGGTATTCACTGTTGAGTTGTTCATCGGTTATTTTATCCAGCGTTTCGTCAACTACGGTTAGGGTTGCTTCGATCATGTTGATAAGCTCTTGCTTTAGGACATCTTTTAACGAAAACTCCAGTTCGCGGTTGCGGATATAATTGCTTCCACCCAAAGTTGCGCCAATATAGGTGTTGAGGTTTCCGATTAAATGCAGGCAAAGATTCCCTGCTGAGTTTGCAATACCCTTATCTACCCGCCATAAGTTATTTTCGTTTTGGTAGGCATCAATTTCGAATTTCAGTTTGTGCAGATCGCGATTGAAAAGGGATTTTAAGGTTTTGGTAAGCATGTTCTGGATTTTAAGGGATTAATTTTTTTGCTGGCTGGGATAAAATCTGTTTTCCTGCCTTGCTAATTTCGAGTAGCGCTGGCGGCGCTCCGGCCTCACCCATCACTGTAATGAAACAGGTATACAAATAATCGCCGCTTTTAAATTGATAATTGTGGTTTCCACCACTGCCATCGGGTGTCCATTTACCATTGGTTAAAACCAATTTGGGTTTATCGCTCATTTTACTTTTTAAAGGCCAGGAAGCGTAACGATAATTATTATTGCCCAGGTCATCAATCCTGATTTTGTATTGAGCTGTTTCGAAAACGAGTACTGGTTGTATAAAATTACCGATTGATGGATGCAACTTACTTTTTTCTACATTAATTAACCTGCCTTGCTCTTTGGCTTCTAACTTTGACTGGTGGTTCACCGCAATGAGTTTACCATCAGTATCGAGCCATAATTCGCCGTTTAAGAGCATAATTCCGCGCCAGCCTACATCATCCCAATCTACGGATGGTTTCGATTTAATAATTTTTTTGACTAGATCATCATCGAAAACCTCTTTATATCTTTTTACAAATTCCTGCTTATTTTTAATTGGCGGGATCGGGTAAACCCTGTTTAATGGATATTTGATTTTGTTACTCAGTTTTTCTACAGAACCGCTCTTTACTAATGCAATAAAATTACTAGCCACGGGGAGGTATTTTTTATCGAGTGTTTGGCTGTAAACAAAGTTGATATTGAATAATAAAAGGATCGCCAATAATAGTTTTTTCATGGGAAGAGGTGTTGTTAGACGAAGATAATTTTTTTTAAGCTGAATACCGATCCTTATTATGTGTTTTCCTAATACTGGAAGCCTTTTTTATGGAGCGCAGTGCCTGTGCATAACAATAATTTTCCTCCCGTTTTACGCTTGCACGCTTCGCTTCCTCGTACCTCGTTGCTGCAGGGTACCACTTCAACCGGAGCTAAAAGGTTAAGGCAGTATTGCATTTAGGGTTTGCAGGGCAGAAGCCATTGAATCATAAACCCGATAAAATGGAAAGCCCGGAGAGCCAGTTTTTCACTGGGACGAGGACTTGAAATGATAGCGGGACTGACACTTGATAGTAGCAATAATCTGCTTTTCATAATAATAAAAGAATGTTAAAGCACATCCTTCCACCGAAGATGTTTCATGAAATAAATTTACTACGTAGCTTTCCGCTGCGCTACAGGTCAGGGTGACGGTTATGATAAACAAAAAACGTCCCGAATTTCTTCGAGACGTCCATTTTAAATCAAATGAGTTTATACTTTTCTTACTCTTCCTGAGCCAACAATGGTTTTCTCTACAGATGCATTACCAGAGTAATTTACACTGCCTGATCCGCTGATTACTGCTCTAATGCTTTCATCTACCGCAATGTTAACTGTTCCTGATCCGCTAATCGTTGTTGATAATGTTTTTACTGCAAAAGATTTCCCGCCAAAGGTACCCGAGCTGCTGATGACTACTTTAGCATGATCGGCACTGCCATTGATGTTGATTGATCCTGAACCGCTGATTACGCCGCTAAAATCGTCAACATCGGCATTTACTTTTATACTGCCAGAACCGCTTAAAACGGTTGCGAAATCTCCAGCACTAACTTTGCTATTTACCGTCATTGCGCCAGATCCACTCATCGATAAGCTTTTTAGCGAAGGTGCAGTAACGTAAGCCGTTATTTTTTTGTCTTCGTATTTTCTAGACCAACTGGTAATGCTTGTTTCCGGACGGATAATGAGTGCATTCCCTTTTACTTCTGTTACAATGGAGGCAATGGCGTCAGCATCGCCTTCTAAACGGCAACTTGCTTTTGAGCCCAATGTGATTACAATGTTGATTGGCCCTGCACCCGCAACTGAGGTAAAGTTAGCTACATCTCTTTCATCATTATTGAATTTCGACGAATTGATGTGGGTTTGATCTTTAGCCATTACATTAATACCAGAGGTTAATGTTAGGGATGCTAATAATATGGCAAATACTTTTTTCATGGTATAGATTTTTATTTTTTTAGATAAATAATGAGCTTTTTCTTATAAGACGATGGTTTTGCCAAAAAGTTGCACAAGATGGAATTTAATTCTCTTTATGATGGACTTCGACTATGCTCGGGTTGACAAATTATAATGCTCGTCATTCCCGCGTAGGTATTTCGTGTGAACACATTTTTGTTAAGTAGATTTGTTTAGGCTCTTTGTCTAAGGCGGTCGTCATGCTGTCCCGAAGCTTCGGGATCAGCATCTTTCCTGCCATTAACAGCTCTCTGATTCAAAAAAAAGTCGTTTGAGCGCAAACACTAATTTTTTCCGCTCTTTGCCGCGGGGCATGGTAGTTTTTCGCAGGTCTTGCTGTTTTTATTTGTGCTCAAGAATGCTAACGCATTTTGGAGCGCCAAAGTACCCAAAGCGCTTTGTCAATCCAGCAATGTGGCTTCTCACCTCCCTACGCTCATCAAAAAAACAGTGGCACTTCGTTTAATCAGGTATTGTTTTTGTTTTCTTTGGTCTGATTGAGCCCTTCGGGGTTTGTGTTCAATTTATATTAAACTTGAATTCAGTGCTAATGAACACAAAACCACTGCGTTTCAGGTTTGGCAATGCTATTTGGGCCATTGTGCACCTATTTTTTTGATTCTCCCGCCACTTGGGATTGACGGCGTCCTTCGGTAAAGACTGTGGTTTATTAAAGCCAGCTAGCATGATGCCCAAACCATTCTTAAAAAAGATGTGTCCACACGATAGGCGCAGGCGGGAATCTTAAAGCCTATCGCATTAAGATCCCCAATCGAGTTGGGGATGACGGCGCCAAAATCTGCAGATCACTATTTATCCTTTTTTTACATTGATATAAAACAACGGATCATGTTGAAAGTTATCTGCATTTATGCTTGCATCAACTTTAATGGTTTTCCAGCCGTTTGTAGGTTTAATTAAAGTATAAGCACCCGCTTTTAGTGTTACACGCACAGGCATATCAAAACCTTTTACATCCGTAATCCATCGGTAAGTGAGGGTGCCATTATTGATTTTATATCCCAGAACAGGAATCTTCGTATAACGTAGATACTGATCGAAAACTTTATCTAATTTAAGTCCGCTTTGTTTAGCTATGTAATTTTCGATCTCGGCGGTGCTTACAGTTTTGTGATAGAATGTTTTACCCAATCCGCGCAAGATCTGTCTGAATTTTTCGTCATTATTGATGAGTTGGCGAATGGTACTAATCAAATTTGCACCTTTTGGATACATATCGCCTGAACCTTCTTTATTTACTCCATAAGGGCCGATAACCGGAATGTCGTTTTGAATAATTTTTTGTAATCCAATTACATATTCATCTGCAGCCGCTTTGTTCTCAGTACATTCGGTAAATAATACTTCTGAGTAATTGGTGAAACCTTCATGAATCCACATATCGGCGATGTCTTTCGAGGTGATATTATTACCAAACCACTCGTGGCCGCTCTCGTGGATGGTAATGAAATCCCATTTTAAACCATGGCCTGTACCGCTTAAATCTTTACCTAAATAGCCTGGTTTAAACTGATTGCCATAGGCTACTGCGCTTTGATGTTCCATGCCTAAATGTGGTGCCTGAACAAGTTTGTAGCCATCTTTGTACCATGGGTAAGGGCCAAACCAATACTCGAAACATTTAAGCATGGGTTTAACATCGGCATCCCAATGTGGGCGGGCCTTGGCGCTATCGGTTTGTAACGCCAAGTAATCGATGCTGAGTTTTCCGTTTTCGCCATCATAACTGTCTTGCCAATGGGCATATTTGCCAATGTAAAAGGTTACATCGTAGTTATTGATGGGATTAGCGACAAACCAGTTGTATTGTTTGTAACCATCGGGTTTATCGACGGTGTTTCTCAGTCGTCCGTTAGATATTTCCTGCAAAGTTTTTGGAACGCTAATGCTGATTAACATACTATCTACTTCATCGCTCTGGTGATCTTTATTTGGCCACCATACACTTGCTCCTAAACCTTGACAGGCCACAGAAACAAAAGGATTGCCTGCTTCATCTTTTTTGAAGATAAACCCACCGTCCCAAGGTGGTGTTTTTGCCACCAAAGGATTTCCTGAATAAAAAACCGTGAATTTATCTTTGCTTCCTTTTTTTACTGCTTTAGGGAAGGTTACAAAAACCGCATTATATTCCCGGGTATAAGGTAAATCGACACCTCGGTATACTACCTTATTTACTTTTAAGTTATCAAAAAGATCGAACTGTAATTTGGTTAAATCCTGTGTGGCAGTAAAAGCAAATTCATTGCTGCCGCTTACTGTTTTCTGGTCGATATCTATTTTCACATCCAGGTGGTAATAATTAATATCGTAGCAGGTACGCAAAGGGGTAAGTGTACCTCGGAGACTATCTGCCCTGGAGTTTACCTGATTTTTGCCGAGCATCTGTGCCTGTACAGCCGAAATGCTGATGCTGATAGCAAGGATGAATAGTAACTTTTTCATTTATATTTATGTTGATCGTTAAAACGATCGGCTATTTACACACTCGTTAAAAACGAGCGTGAGCATTTTTGCAATGACGGATTTTGTTTATTTCAACGCGGAAACAGTAATAAAGGAGCTGTTGTGCACATCATGATAAATTTTGTGCGTAGCTTTTTGGAAATCCTGCGGTTCTGCCTGATAGATATCCATAAATTTCTGCGGATTGCGATCGGCTAAGGGGAACCATGAGTTTTGGATCTGGATCATCATTTTATGGCCCTTTTTGAAGGTATGCGCTATATCTGGCAGTGGATAATTTACTTTGGTAATGGCACCAGGAACAAAAGGTTCTGGTTTTTCGAAACTGTTCCGATATTTTCCACGCATAATTTCTCCACGCACCAACATTTCGTAACCACCCATAATCAGGTTTTTGGGGTTAGGCACTGGATTTGGCGCATCTTCAGGGTAAACATCAATCAGCTTAACTACATAATCGGCATCTGTTCCAGTAGTCGAAACCACGAGATTGGCCAAAACAGGACCGGTTAAGGTAATATCTTCTGTTAAGGCATCAGTCTGGTAAGTTTTTACATCCGGGCGGCGGGCAGCAAAACGCTGATCATCGATCATATATTCGCGGGTACGTTTAGCCTGGATGCCATCCTGATAAGGTACAGGGTGATTTGGATCGCTCACATATTCATCCCAGCTATCGGTTCTGCCCACTTTTTCGAAACTAAGTTTTCCATTAGGCTGTAAGTAAAGGTTTCTGGTTTCGGTATCTTTTGGTGGCCAGGTATTAAATTTTTTCCATTCGTTGCTTCCCGTTACGAAAATATTGGCTTCTGCTGCATTAAAATCTCCTTCGCCTTTTAAATAATGTTTAAAGAAAGGGAGTTCGTATTGCTGTTGATAATCGATACTGGTGGTTTTGCCGAAAGGGATGTCGCCAAAGGAAGAACCATCACTACGCACCCAGCCGCCATGGAACCAAGGACCCGCAACCAGGATATTATTGGCGCCAGGATTCTGTTTCTCTATTGCTTTGTAAGTGTCAAAAGTTCCATAGGCATCTTCAGCATCGAAAAAGCCACCCACTACCATCACCGCAGGCTTTACATTGGTTAAATGCGGCGTAATTAAACGTGCTTTCCAGAAGGTATCTAAGTTTGGATGTTTAAATAAATCGTTCCAAAATTTAATACTATCTGTAAAATATCTGTCTTTTAAGTTCTTAACCGATCCGGCTTCTAAATAAAAACGATAATTATCCTGAATGGGGAACTGAAAACCTTTAGGTCCTTTATCTGGTGTAATCGGTTTAGGCCTTGGCACACCAAAGTTGCCCATAAAACTGAAGGCATCCATTAGGAACAATGTACCACGGTGGTGGAAATCATCACCCATATACCAATCGGTAACGGGCGCCTGAGGTGAGACAGCTTTTAGTGCAGGATGCGCATTGGGCAATGAGGTGGTAGAATAAAAACCAGGGTACGAAATGCCATAAATACCGGCATTACCATTGTTGCCTTTTACGTTTTTAATCAACCAATCGATGGTGTCGTAAGTATCGGTGCTTTCATCGATAGCGGTTTTAGACTTTTTTCCAACTAGCTGGGGGCGGATATCGGCAAAAGTACCCTCACTCATCCAACGGCCCCTAACGTCCTGATATACAAAAATAAATCCCTCACGCATCATCGCCGGAAAATTGCCCAAACTCAGCTTATATTTATCTTCGCCATAAGGTGCAACGGTATAGGGCGTGCGGTTAATTAAAAATGGATATTTTTTGGTTTGATTTTTGGGTATATAAATGGAAGTGAAGAGTTTAACTCCATCGCGCATGGGGATCTGGCGTTCTATTTTGGTGTAATTTTCTCTAACATATGCCGAATCGGTTTGCTGGGCCATTAATTCATTAGAAATAAACAGGCAAATTAAAAGACTGAAAATTCTGGTAAGGTTCATTTAAGCTAGTTTTTAGGAATAAAATTTAAATATAGGTGATTAACGATTGATTAGAAAAAATAGCTCGTAAAAGGTTTGTTAGTAAAGATGAATCATGTAAATGGATGATGTGTTTGACACTAAAACCCGCTCTTCGTCATTACTTTATCAAAATTTAGTTAAATATTGTTAAGGGATAATCTTTTAGGAATTTTCATCGTCATATAGATAATCGAAATAAACACAAAATAATGAATAGGTTATTAAATAAAGGATTGGTTGTTTTCGCTGCAGCAGCGATGATAGCAACTTTGAGTATCGAGACTGTTTCGGCACAGCGACCAAGTAGGAGCGGAGGTTCTGCTGGGGGCGGCAGATCAGGTTCGGTAAGCAGCCCATCTAGAGGTGGTGGTGCTATTTCCAGACAACCATCGATGCATGCGCCAGGAAGAGGTAGTTATGCGCCGAGCAATGGTGGCCGCCCAGCAAGACCCAGTTATAGCTATAACAGACCAGGTTACCGCCCTGGAACAGGTTATGTTAGACCGGGTTATGGATATCGCCCGGGGTATGGAAGATCTTATTACAGACCATATTATAGTTATTATAATTTTTACAGACCGTTTTTAGGTTTCAGGATTGGTGTATTGCCTTATGGATATTATCCATTTTATTATGGCGCTAACCAGTTTTATTATTCTGGTGGATTGTTTTATCAGCAAAACAACAGTCAATACGAAGTGGTAACCCCACCAGTTGGTGCCGAGGTTCCGAACCTGCCATCAGACGCTAACCTGGTTACCATTAATGGAGTTGATTATTACGAATACAAAGGCGTTTATTATACCCAAAAAGAAAATGCTGATGGTAAAACCGTATATGTGGTTGCCGGAAAAGACGGTATTTTAAATACAACTGATGGCCCTGTTGATACGCATAATATAGGTGATATTATTAATCAACTGCCAGAAGGGTGCAGAGAGGTAACCATTAAAAACGAAAAGTATTTTGTTTCGCCTGATGATGTTTATTATGAAGAAATAGTAGATGGAACAAATATTACTTATCGTGTAATTGGTAAGTTGTTTTAATCTTAATTTTATCAGTGTCAGATGGCAACATCTGACACCACGTATTGTTCCGTAGATTTCGTCATACTGAACTTGTTCAGCATCTTTTTCGTAAGTGCAGTCAGACGGGAACATTCGACTGTTTCGTTTTGTTAAGAAAGGATGCATTCCCTTAATGTTCTCAATTTCTTAATGGTAGGACTACTGGTTTTTTTATCATTAAGGAGTTAAGATCATTAAGTTTTAGATATGCAGTTGGATGTTGCCATCCGACTGTTTTTGTTTTCTAAAGAAAGTGCACATTCCTTAATGTCCTCAATTTCTTAATGCTAGAGTGCTAATTTTTATCATTAAGGAGTTAAGATCATGAAGTTTTAGATGCGCAGTTGGATGTTACCATCCGACTGTATTGTTTAATATCTATAAGAAAGAGCCTATCTTCTTAATGTTCTCAATTTCTTAATGGTGGGATTGCTGGTTTTTTATCATTAAGGAGTTAAGATCATTAAGTTTTAGATGTGCAGTTGGATGTTGCCATCCTACTGTTTCATTTAATCGAGTTATGGAGTTGCTATCTTTGACTAGAGGTCTTGTTTGTCAGATTTAAACTTAAAACTTTAAATTTGAATATATGAGCAGACAAATGTTTGATGAACCCTTTAGAAAAATGGCCTTAGATTTAGCTATGGTTCGTGGATCGATCAAAGAGGTTGCAAAAGAATTAGGTATAAGCCCTAATCTACTAAGTAAATGGAGGGAACGGCAAGGAACAGCTAAACAAGATTTAGTAAACCTTACCGAAGACCAGAAACTGATCAATAAGCTTCAAAAGGAGCTTAAAGAGGCACAGCTAGAACGTGACATATTAAAAAAGGCGGTAGGCATCTTTTCCAAGGGAGACGGGAGATATTCGGATTTATAAAGGAACACCGGCAGATATTTCCTGTTGAAAAGATGTGTAGAACGTTCGCGGTAAGCTGTAGTGGCTTTTATTACTGGCTGAAACATCCATTGGGTAAGCGGTCCATTGATCAGGCTGAACTTTTGGTGCAGATCAAAAAGATTCACAAGGATAGTAAATACCGTTATGGCGCGCCCCGTATAACCTCAGAATTAAAGGCACAAGGAATCCTTGTTTCTAGACCAAGAGTAGCCAGATTGATGCGGAAAGCAAACATAAAAAGTATTACCCGCAATAAATATCGGGTGCAGACTACTGATCCTGACCATTTATATCTGCCTGCAGAAAATATTCTTAACAGAGATTTTTATGCGGCGGAGATTAGCCAAAAATGGGTCTCTGACCTTACTTATATCCGAACTGGTGAAGGCTGGCTTTATCTGACGACAGTAATGGACCTGGCAGATAGAAAAATTGTTGGCTGGGCGCTTAGCGAAACCATGGATGCCGGACAAACAACGATCGCAGCATGGAAAATGGCGATAAGAAACCGTCCGATTACCCAGGAATTAATTTTTCATTCAGACAGAGGATTGCAATACGCTTGTAATGAATTTAGAAAGCAATTGATGAAATTTTCAGTAAATCAAAGCATGAGCAGAAAAGGTAACTGCTGGGACAATGCAGTGGCGGAGAGTTTTTTTAAAACAATGAAAACAGAAATGGTATACCACGAAAATTTTCGCACCAGAAGCCAAGCCAGATTGGCGATATTCGAATATGTGGAGGTCTGGTATAACCGAAAAAGAAGGCATTCTACTCTTGCATACATGACTCCAAAAGAATTTGAAGAAATGCTAAGTAATAGAAAAAATGTTGCTTAAAAGAAAGCCAAGTAATGCTTCTCGAAATAATTGATCTGACAACGAAAAAACTCTAGTAAACTATTGCAATTCCATTATTAATTCAACCTATGTTAGATGGTAAAATCTGACTCCACAGGTACCACTAAATAGTTAAGTTATTTACCACCAAAAAAAAATCCATATTTTTACGACCTAAACATTTCGATTTGAAACCTGTATCGCAGCTCTTCTTCGTTTATTCAATTCTTGCTATTGTCCTCTCATCCTGTTCTGTTACTAAGTATGCTGCGGTTAAGCAAATTGAAACCAGTATTTCATCTGTAAAGTTTCTGGATGAATACACTATGCCCTTAAATCCAATTTTTCAAAATACGGTGGTTGGTGGTTTGTCGGGGATTGATTACGATATAAAGCAAAACCAGTACTACATGATCAGTGATGATCCAGCACAGCGGAGTCCGGCGAGGATTTATACTGCACAGATTGATATCAAAGAAAATAAGATCGATACCGTTCGGGTAACTGGTGTTACTTATATGCTGCAGCAAAATGGGAAACCATATCCTAAATACGGCACTGATAAAACTGTAAAACCTGATGGCGAATCGGTTCGTTATAACCCCTTAACCAAACAATTAATTTGGAGCAGTGAAGGAGAAAGGTTGTTTAAGGATGGAGATACGACGATAGTTCAGCCCAACTTAACCTTTATTTCTACAGATGGAAAGTTCCTGGATACCATTCCCCTGCCTAAAGGTTTTTACTTTACAAAAACTGAAAACGGCCCCCGCAAAAATGCTTTGTTAGAAGGTTTAACTTACGCCGATCAGTACAAAACATTGTATGCCAGTTTAGAAGAACCACTTTATCAAGATGGACCTCAAGCCGCTTTTGAATATGATAAAGCCTTAACACGGATTTTAAAGTTTGATGTAGCTACCAAAAAGAATATTGCCCAATATGCTTATAATCTTGGCGCAATGCCTGTTAAACCAATCGTTGAAAACGATTGGAATGTAAATGGAATTTCCGAAATATTAGCCATTAATAATTATACCCTTTTGGTAATGGAAAGGGCCTGGGCAAAAGGCCACGATGATCATACCTTTTTAAAACTTTATTTGGTTGATTTACGAGGTGCTGAAAATGAAATCGATAATAGCTCTTTTGTGCAAACCCCTCCGAAGCCATTAACCAAGAAATTGCTTTTCGACTTTGATTCCTTAAACCGGCATATCGATAATTTTGAAGGCGTAACCTTCGGTCCAAAATTGCCAAATGGGCACCTTTCTTTAATTTTTTGTGTCGATAATAATTTTGGGAAATCTCAGGTACAACAATTTTTCTTATTTGAGATCATTCCATAATAATCATTCCTGTTAAAAATTTATAATGAGTAAAATAAAAGCAATACTGTTTGATTTAGATGGTACATTAATTGATTCTGAAAAGTTTCATTTCGATTGTTGGAATAAGTTTTTGTGTGAATACGAAGTTGCGCTGGATTTTAAGGACTGGTTAACGAATTACGCCGGAATCCCCTTACCTAAGAATGCAAAGACCATAGTAGACAGGTATAAAATCGAAGAAGACTTAGAAGGCTTCATCAACAGAAGAGAAAAGATTACTTTCGATGGTTTTAGAACAACGGATATTCAGTTAATGCCCTTTGCATTGGAATTTATCGAGTATGCTTATAAAAAAGGACTTACACTGGCTGTGGTCACCGCTAGTCCTAAAATTGATGTTGAAGCCGTTTTTGAGCGGAACGGTTTGGCTAAATATTTCAGTTTATTTATTACCAGAACAGATGTAAGCAAATCAAAACCCGATCCCGAAAGTTATAATCTCTGTGTAGAGCGCTTGGGTATAGCAAAAGAAGAATGCATCGTTTTTGAAGACACCTTAAATGGTGTTAAATCGGCCATGGCTGCAGGCATTACTTGTTATGCCATTCAAAGCAATGTCCGCGCGCATCAAAAACTAAAAATAGCCGACGAATTGTTCCTCAGCTTTGCCAATGCCAAAGAATTTATGATACAAAAGGAATTGATTTAGTTCTTGAAAATTAACTAGCTTAGTATAAAGCAATAGAACTTTGTATGGTAAAAGGATTATGGATTTTATTTGCAACCTTCGCATTGCTGATTGGGCTCTACCCAATGATTTACTTTTTGATGGATAGGAAATTTGGATTGTTAAATTCAAAGTCGGTTGAGTTGTTGACCAATACTTTCTGGAACATTGGTTTTTATATGCATATCATTTTTGGAGGAATCGCTTTATTTATCGGTTGGACGCAATTTAGTCAGAAAATGAGAAATAGGCGCATGGCACTTCACCGAAAACTCGGTAAAGTTTATGTGGTGGCTGTACTGCTTAGCGCATTAGCGGGTATTTATATTGGCTTTTTTGCAACAGGAGGATGGGTTTCTTCCGCTGGATTTATTTGCTTAGGCATCATTTGGTTTTACACTACTTTAAAAGCTTATTTATACATTAAACGCGGAGAAATTGAAAAACATCAAAAAATGATGGTTTATAGTTATGCGGCTTGTTTTGCTGCTGTAACATTAAGGATTTGGCTGCCAGTTTTGACAATGGTTTATGGTGATTTTTCAAAAGCCTACCTGATTGTGGCCTGGTTATGCTGGATTCCGAATTTGATTGTTGCCTATTTAATCACCAGAAAAACCGCTAATCAATAAGTTGTTTTGATGCTCCATCCTCTGAAATAATTTAGTTATGATGTCAGCCCAGGAAATTTTAGCTAGTGTCGGGACATTTTCGTCTCGAGATTTGCTTCTTTTTGAAGAATATACTGTCCGAAGGTCGTTCCCTAAAAACGATGTGCTCTTGCATCTTGGCGAAATCTGTCAATCCGTTTATTTCATTTTATCGGGATCTTTTTTTCAATTTCAGTCTAACAATATCACAGAAACAATTATCGATCTGCATTTACCAAAAGAGTGGATGTACAATCACCCAAGCCTGATTGAGCAAAAGCCTTCAGGTACAACGATCAAGGCATTTGAACAATCTGAAGTGCTGGAACTTAGCTTAAACAATGTGCATAACTTAATCGCCAAATCACAGTCTTTTTTGAGTTTGGGTAGAATTTTTGACCAGCCCAATAACAGGACATACCTGTTTGATCATTCGTTAAATCCCATCCAAAAATATAATTACATCAAAACTGCCAAGCCGCTCATTGTACAGGTTTTTCCAGTTAAAATGATTGCTTCATATCTTAAGATCGCCCCTGAAACATTAAGCAGGGTAAGGGCGAATAAATGAATTTCCTGATCTCGATCAAGTGCAGCTTTTCGGAAAAATACCGATTTTTGAAATAAAAAATATGCTAACAGACATTAACCCAAAACTTCCTATGCGTGATAAGGCAATCACCAGAGATTTTTATGTAAATAAATTAGGTTTTAAAGACATTGGAAGCACTGATTTTAAGGATTACCTCATGGTACAAAAAGACCGTGTTCAGATTCACTTTTTTCTATTTGAAACCCTTGATCCGAAAGAAAACTATGGGCAGGTTTATATCCGTACAGATGATATAGAAGGGCTGTACAAATCCATGCTCGAAACTAAACAAAGCATTCATCCGAATGGGAGCTTGCAAACCAAGCCATGGGGACAAAAGGAATTTGCAATGCTCGATCCTGATAATAATTTACTCACTTTCGGGCAGGGCGTATAAGTTGATCGATTAATCGTTTATTTTTTATAGTCTTAAAGTAAAATGTTTTCGCAAGTTTATCAACCCATAGACTTTTGCATAACGATTAACTATTCTATTGACCATCAAACCATATACTATGAATTAATTACCAATGACTATTCCCTAATCTACTTTCAGCTTTCCGCCTTTTTTCCCTACATTTGGCTAATCAAAATTCTCATAAAATTATGCAATACGATGTCGTTGTTATCGGTTCAGGGCCGGGCGGTTATGTAGGCGCAATCCGTTGTGCTCAGTTAGGTTTAAAAACTGCAGTTGTCGAAAAATATAAAACTTTTGGAGGTACTTGCTTAAATGTAGGTTGTATTCCATCTAAGGCTTTATTAGATTCTTCAGAGCATTTTCACAACGCTGCTCACACCTTTACTACCCATGGTATCAACTTAAAAGATTTAAAGGTTGATATGAAACAAATGATCGCCCGTAAAGATGATGTTGTTGCCCAAAATACAGCAGGTATCACTTATTTGTTCAAGAAAAATAAAATCGATTCTTTCGAAGGCGTTGGCTCTTTTGTAGATAAAAATACCATTCTGGTAACTAAAGCCGACGGCTCTACAGAAACGTTATCCGCTAAAAACGTAATCATTGCTACAGGTTCTAAACCTACAGCGTTACCATTTTTACCAATCGATAAAAAACGCATTATTACCTCAACCGAGGCTTTAAATATTAAAGAAGTACCAAAAACGATGGTGGTAATCGGTGGTGGTGTAATTGGTCTGGAGTTAGGTTCGGTATACGCCCGCTTAGGTACAAAAGTATCTGTTGTTGAGTTTTTACCATCTATTATTGGCACTATGGATGCTGGTTTGGGTAAAGAACTTCAGCGTGTGTTAAAGAAAACTTTAGGCATGGAGTTTTACATGGGCCATAAAGTTACCGGTGCTACCACTAAAGGTAAAACGGTAACCGTTACAGCTGATACCCCTAAAGGCGAATCCATTTCTTTAGAAGCCGATTATTGTATCGTTGCGGTTGGTCGTACGGCTTATAGCGAAGGTTTAGGTTTAGATAAAATCGGGATCACGGTTGAAGAACGAGGCAAAAAAATCCCGGTTAATGAGCATTTAGAAACTTCGGTTAAAGGTGTTTATGCTATTGGTGATGTAATTACCGGTGCCATGTTAGCGCACAAAGCAGAAGATGAAGGTACTTATGTTGCCGAAACCATTGCAGGTCAGAAACCGCATATCAATTATAACTTAATCCCTGGCGTGGTTTATACCTGGCCAGAGGTTGCTTCTGTAGGTTTAACCGAAGAGCAGTTAAAGGAAAAAGGTGTTAAATATAAAACAGGTTCATTCCCTTTCAAAGCCAGCGGACGTGCAAAAGCGAGTATGGATACCGATGGTTTTATTAAAGTTTTGGCTGATGCTGCTACTGATGAAGTTTTAGGTGTACACATGATTGGCCCACGTGCTGCAGATATGATTGCAGAAGCCGTTATTGCAATGGAATTCCGTGCTTCTGCAGAAGATATTGCACGTACCTGCCATGCGCATCCAACTTATACCGAAGCCTTAAAAGAAGCTGCACTTGCTGCAACCGATAACAGGGCAATACATATTTAATATAGTACAATCGTCATACTGAACTTGTTTCAGTATCTGTTTTTAAATGATTAGCAATCCCGGTATTTGTACCGGGATTTTTTGTTTTAGCGCTTCTACCGTCATTTCGAGTGGAGTGCAGCGAAGTCGAGAACCCGAAGGCTCTGCGAAGCAAAATCTGTCTAGATAGATCTCTCCATTCCACTGCGTTCCAGTCGAGATGGCGATGGGTTTCGCTTTACTCTTTCTCCTTTACTCTTTTTGCTTTCGTCTTTATCTTTTCTTAATAAAATGATAACAAACAACGCCTAAAAACTAGCGTTGTGTGCGGCTATTTTTGCAATTCAGATATTAAAAAAAACCATGAACTGTAAAAAACTATTTGGTGCAATCCTTATTGTTTCATTGGCATTTACTGCCTGCAAAAAAGATCCAACTGATGATCCGATTGTAGACCCTCCGGTCGAAGCTATCGTTCCTGAAAAAATCGACAGCTTTAAAGAAACCGCTTCTATTGATTTGGGTGGAGAATTTGCTTCAGAAATTTCTGCTTACGATCCCTTAACAAAGAGATTGTTTGTAGTAAGCAATGATGGAGGTGCCAAAGTTGACATTGTTGATATGAGCAAATATCCAACAGTTACAAAATTGCAGACTTTAATCTTTGCAAGTAACGCGGGGATTAACAGTGTGGCAGTTAATAATGGTTTATTGGCAATCGCCTTAAATGGTGCAGATCCGCAGGGAAATGGCGATGTAGTGGTATTAAAAACATCAACTTTAGAAGAAGTTAAAAAAATCACCGTTGGTGCTATGCCCGATATGGTGACTTTTAGCCCTGATGGAAACTATATTTTATCAGCAAATGAAGGCGAACCAAATGATGCTTACACTGTCGATCCAAAAGGAAGCGTTTCAATCGTCAACATAAAAGATAACTACTCGGTTAAAACATTAAATTTTTCTGCTTTCGAATCGCAAAAAGCAACATTGCTTGCAGGTGGTTTCAGGATTTATGGCTTAAATGCAAGTTTTGCACAGGATATCGAACCTGAATATATTGCAGTAAGTGCTGATTCTAAAAAAGCCTACGTTACCTTACAAGAAAATAATGGGGTTGCTGAAGTAGATATTCTTGCTGGAACGATTACTAAAATTAATCCGTTAGGCACCAGAGACATCAGTCAACCAGATAATGCTTTTGACGTAAGTGATAAAGACAATAAAAAAGTTCTAGGTACCTGGCCAATTAAGGCTTTCTATCTGCCAGATGCCATTTCATATTTCACCACAGGCGGTAATGCTTATTTGGCCCTGGCTAATGAGGGGGATACCAGAGCCTGGAAAGGTTATGATGAAGAAGTTCGCGTAAAAAGCTTAACACTTGATGCTGCTAAATTTCCAAATGCAGCGACACTCAAATTAGACGAAAACCTTGGAAGGTTAACCGTAAGCAGAGCCTTTGGCGATATAGATGGCGACGGCGATTATGATGAACTATATGCAACAGGCGGAAGATGTTTAAGCATCATCAATGCCAACACAGGTGCCTTGGTGGCCAATATTGGTAAAGATTTAGAGCAAAGGGTAATCGATGCTGGTAAATATGACGACGATCGTTCGGATAATAAAGGCGTAGAAGTAGAAGGTGTTACCGTTGCGCAGGTTAACGGACAAACCTTAGCCTTTATTGGAATGGAACGCGTAGATATGATTGCTGTTTATGATGTATCTACACCAGCTGCACCCAAATTTGTTCAACTATTCTCAACAGGCGATGCCCCAGAAGGTGTGTTGTTTGTTAAGCCAAAAGATAGTCCGAATGGAAGAAGTTTATTAATTGTGTCAAACGAAGCAGATGGTACCGTTCGGTTCTATCAGCCCGATAAAATATAGTCTCTCTATCCCTTTATTAATTATTATGTTTTAGCCCCGATTTTATATCGGGGTTTTTGTTTTTTGAGTTGTCAACTTTAATTGGCTTTTTGCTATTAAGTTGACAACTCTTCTTATGTAATTCCTTTATATTAACAAAGAATAAAAAAGCCCTATATTGCAGCACAAAATAAAACTTTAGGGGTGCCTTCAAATGGCTGAGAACATACCCATTTTATAGGTGAAAGGCAAAAAGGTAGAAGGCGGAAGGTAAAAAACCCTATGCCCTAAACCTTACACCCTAAGCCATATAAATGAACCTGATCCGGGTAATGCCGGCGTAGGAAATTAGTTTGTCTGCAAAAATTGCGTACAAATGCTTGCTGCATTTGAAGACTCCTGAAGTTGTATAACAAAATGAAGTCTTTTAGCAATGAATTATATTAATGTATTAACAATAGCGGGCTCCGATAGTGGGGGTGGTGCAGGCATTCAGGCCGATCTAAAAACCTTTTCTGCTTTGGGTTGCTTTGGTACCTCAGTAATTACGGCAGTAACAGCCCAAAATACAATGGGGGTGCGGTCAGTACATGGTATTCCGGCCGAAATCATCAAAGATCAGTTACAGGCCGTATTAGAAGACATAGTGCCTGTTGCTATGAAAATCGGAATGATCAACCGTGCCGAAGTGGTGCAGGTAATCGAAACGGAATTAAAAAGCTATAATCAATACGTTCCTGTTATTTTAGATCCGGTTATGGTCGCCACCAGTGGCGATCGGTTGATTAAAGCTGATACGGTTACCCAATTGGTTGAAAAATTATTCCCACTGGTAACACTGGTTACTCCAAATATCGATGAGGCCATAATCCTTTCGGGGCTGGAGATCCATAACCTCGATGATATGATTACTGCGGGTAGAAAAATTATTAAAAAAGGAGCAAAAGCCGTTTTAATAAAAGGAGGGCATTTAATCGGCCCAATTATTTACGATGTTTTTATTTCTGGAAACAATATGCCTGTGGTATTAGAAAGTGTCTTTATTGCTTCTAAAAATCTACATGGAACAGGTTGCACGCTTTCTTCGGCCATTGCTGCAGAAATGGCTAAGGGAAATGATCTGTTGGCAGCCATTAAAAATGCAAAGAATTACATCAGTAAGGCCCTACAAGCTGGTAGCGAAGTGAAAACAGGTAGGGGCAACGGGCCATTAAATCACTTTTTCGAACCTTTAAAATTAATTATCCAATGAAATGGAGCGAACAGGCGTGGGAACGCATAAAGCCCATTTATGCCAAAATTATAGCAATGCCCTTCAATACCGAATTAAGTAACGGCACCTTACCTCCAGAAAAGTTTATCTTTTATTTGGCACAAGATGCGTATTACCTTTTGGAGTTTGGCAGAACCTTAAGCACGATTAGTGGCCGTATGCAAGATGCAGATTTGGTAATGGCTTTTGCCGGGTTTTCTACAGGTGCAATTTTTGCCGAGCGTAGTTTGCACGAAAGTTATTTTGTAGAATATGGTATAGCTAACGAAGTACAGCCCACTCCATCCACACTTTTGTATACCAATTATATCCTCAGTCAGGCCGCGTATGCCAATGTAGAAATAGCAGCAGCAGCTGTTCTGCCCTGTTTTTGGATTTATAAGGCAGTTGGCGATCATATTTTTGCTCAGCAGAATGGCGACCAGAATCCTTATAAGCGGTGGATCGATATGTATGCGGGCGTCGAATTTGAGGCTGCAGTAGAAAAAGCAATTGATATTACAGATCAACTGGCCGCGCAGGCAAATGCCGCAACTCAACAAAAAATGCTGGCTGCTTTTGATATGGCAACCCGTTTAGAATGGATGTTCTGGGATAGCGCTTATGAATTGGAAAAATGAAAAATCTAATATTTTAACCCGATGCACAGCAAATATTTTGATAAAATGTTAAAAACTTGTCGGTATATTACAATAGATTTAAAGAACTTTGTAGTTCAATCTATAATTTAAGACATCACTTTGGAAGAGAGCACGCAAGAACAGGAAATTTTAAGTAAACAAGAAGATAAACCTGTATTAGCACAAAGCACTCCAAAACAAGTACGTTTCGCAATATCGGCCTTTTACTTTATGCAAGGCGTTTGTTTTGCCAGTTGGGCCAGTAGAATCCCAACTTTTAAGGCTTCGATGGGTTTGAACGATGCAGAATTGGGCTCTATTCTTTTTGCATTGCCTGCAGGACAGATTATTACGATGTTTTTTTCGGCAAAACTCACTACTCATTTTGGTAGTAAGAAAATGTTAAGGGCAACTGCGCCACTTTATGCAATTGCATTAACTTTTTTAGCATTAGCCACCACGGGTTGGCAGTTGGCAGCTTTTTTGATGCTGTTTGGTATAACCGGGAACCTTTGTAACATTGCCTTAAATACACAAGGTGTTGCAGGTGAAAATTATTACGGTAAACCGATTATGAGTTCTTTCCATGGGGCCTGGAGTATTGGTAATTTAACCGGGGCTTTAATTGCCCTGGGACTGGTTAACCTAAAATTAAGCATGTATAGCCATTTTTGGATTATTGCACTATTATCCCTAAGCAATGTTGCGCTTAACGGGAAAAAGTTGCTGAACTATAATAAACCAGATGCAGTGGCAGAGAAAACAAAGTTTTTTACCATGCCGCAAGGTATTTTAGTGTTGCTGGGCGCTATCGCCTTTTGTAGTATGGCCACCGAAGGCACCATGTTCGATTGGAGCGCTATTTATTTTGAAGATGTTGTGAAATTGCCTCATAATAAGGCGATTATTGGTTATGCATCGTTTATGTTTATGATGGCCAGCGGAAGATTTTTAGGGGTATTTTTAATCGGTAAATTCGGGCGGAAAAATCTCCTGCAAATTAGTGGCGCCATTATATCGATAGGCATGGCACTTTCCGTAATATTTCCAAACGTAATTGTCGCTATTTTTGGCTTTATGCTGATCGGCCTGGGTGTTTCAAGTATAGTACCTATGGTATATAGTATAGCTGGTAACAATAAAAAAGTACCTGCTGGTAAAGCCATAACCATGGTTTCGAGTATCGGTTATTTTGCGTTTTTATTTGGCCCGCCGTTAATAGGCTATGTTTCGCAACTATCCAGCCTGCGTTATTCTTTCGGGATGATTGCTGTTTTTGGTTTACTGATTACTTTCCTGATTACAAAAATAAAAGCGATAAACTAGACTGTGATCGGTTTAACGATTTGCATTGATTAACTGGGGGGTATAACAGGGCTTTTATTTTGAATAAAAATGTATTCATTATTTGGAGCGCACTGCTTGTGCACAGCAGAAAGTTTCTTCCCGTTTTCTGCTTTTACGCTTCACTTCCTCGTACCTCGTTGCTGCAGGGTAACGCTTCAACCGGGGCTAAAGGGACACGGCAGTGTTTTATTTGATCGGTGCATGGTGCACAAATCTTGTTTCTAAACCTGATGGGACGGATGCCAATTCCTTCAATTGGCAGGAGGTACAGCAGGGCTAACCTACTCCTATGAAACACAAACCTTTCATTTCCAAAAAAAAGTATATTCATTATTTGGAGCGCTATGCCTATGCAAAACACCGAGTTCCTTCCCGTTTTACGCTAATACGCTTCGCTGCCTCGTGCCTCGTTGCTGCAGGGTAACGCTTCAACCGGGGCTAGGTGGCCACAACAGTATTTCATTTTTAGGGTTGCAGAAACGCTGTTTATAAATCCTGACGATAAACCAAAAGGTTTTAACCATATGAGAAATGTAAGTGCCATATAAGCCTATATTTCCATCAATACTTTATATAGTTAAAAGAGCTATTTTTTTGAAGCGCAAGGTCGCTACAAAACACTAAGTTTCTTCCCGTTTACGCTTTTGCACTTTGCTTCCTCGTGCCTCGTTGCTGCAGGGTAACGCTTCAATCGGGGCTAGATCGCCACAGCAGTATTTCAGTTGGGGTTGTATGGTGCACAAACCCTTGTCCTTAAACCCGACAGCAGCGGCAGCCTCCGATTCTTCTATCGGAGCTACAGCGAATGGCGGGACTGAGAACCTCGAAGAACTACAGGCCAATCATTTCCTAATTTCAAAATACTAATATCATTTGGAGTGCGCTATCCGGAAATAAAATATCAAAGTTAGCTAGGGTAGCTGTGAAAAACGCTTAATTACCTATTCTTTCTTCACCAATCCATGTTCTTTTAGGGCTGCGATAGCCAGCTCGATCAATCTTAAATTTTCGTCCTGATGCCCATGCTGCACCTCCACATTAATATAAGGAATCTTATTTTGCATGGCATAAACCGAAAGCGAACCATCATTGGAAACAAATTTAGATTGAAGAATTACATTCACATTTGCCTTTTTTAAACTGCTGAACAACCTTGGCTCGGTTACGTAAACAAGATCATCTCCATCCATCTGGAAATTGATATAAACCGAATCGGCCGTACTCGCTAAATCGTAACCTGGTAAATAAGAAGAAATACCAAAACCACCATCGGCATTGTTATGAAGGGTTAAAAAATAACCCGTGGCTTTTGGATCGTAAAAATCGACAATTTGTTTGCCCGCTTTAAGGATTGCTTTTTCAACTTCATTGGAGCTGAAAAAGTCTTTTTTTAATCTTGTTTTTACACCTACTTCGGTATAAATGGCGTTAGGGTCTATACGATATTGATCATCCATATAGGTGAAATAATAATCTCTTACGCCGCCATATTGACTGTCGATGAGTTCGCCGCCACTCCAGCGGATATAATCAAAGCCTGCTTTTACACCAGTATCTTCATTGTCATGTACGACTAAAAATTTAATGCCATTAGGTTTGTAACTGTATTTTACCAGGGTAATATCTAAGTTAGAAACCTTTACAAAGCTCGAATCTGTGGTCATTGCCGAAAAAACAGGAGGGTGTTGAGCTTTAACCAAAAGGGTGGAACAGATAAGGAACAGGCTAAAAATGAATTTAAACATAATGCCTAATATACAACGTTGTGCCATAATTTGTTTGAAGACAACATTGTATAATTATCTGGGCAGGAAAACTTCTAAGTGCTAGCAGGTAAAGATGAGGAGGATGTGGATAGAGACGAACCATTGCTAGGATATTTGGTTTGTAAAATTGATTGGAGGCATTCCTGAGCCATAATTTTCCGTGTCTCTGTGTGCTCCGTGGCAAAAAAGAAATGGTTCGTGAGGACACGAACCATGGCGATAGACATTCCTCGCGCATAATTTTCCATGCTTTTGCGTTCTCTCCGTGGCAAAAAGAAATGGTTCGTGGGGACACGAACCATGGCGGTGGGTACCTGTTTGCGGATAATTTTTCTGTTTTCTGTGCTTCCGTGGCTAAAAACAAAATGATCCACAAAAAAGCCCCGATTTGGGGTCGGGGCTAAATTGATTGTTAATCTGGATGTTTATTAATGTCCGTGATCTAAATCGTATTCATTTACATCTTTATGATCGTATGGTTCTTCCATCAGTTCATCAATGGTTTTTCCTTTTTTATTGAAACCAAGGCGCTCTAACATTCTATCGAATATTAAGTATACCACCGGTACAACAATTAAGGTTAAAAACAATGAACTGGTTAATCCACCTACAATAACCCAGGCCAAACCGTTTTTCCATTCGGCACCTGCACCGCTTGCTAATGCAATTGGAAGCATACCGAATACCATGGCGATGGTGGTCATTAAGATTGGTCGTAAACGTGCGTGGTTGGCCAGTACGAGCGCTTCTTTGGTTTCTTTACCTTCAGCCTTTAAGTGGTTGGTAAAATCGACCAGGATAATCGCGTTTTTCGCTACCAGACCCATTAACATAATTAAACCTAAAATGGTAAAGATACCGATTGAGTTATTGGTTAAAGCCAGGGCTAACAATGCCCCGATTACTGCCAAAGGCAGCGAGAACATTACCACTAGTGGATAGATAAAACTATCGTAAAGTGCAACCATAATCAGGTAAACTAAAATGATTGAAGCCAATAAAGCGATGCCTAAAGTACCAAAGCCTTCGCTCTGGTTCTCCTGATCACCCGCCCAGCTGTAACTTACGCCAATTGGCGCTTTAAGTTTGCCGTTTTTTTGCATGTCTTCTAGTTTCGCCTGGAACTCAGCAACCACGGTTCCTGTTGGCCTACCAATTGATTGGGCCTTAACTGATACCGAAGTAGATTTATTTAAACGTTCTAACTGACTTGGGCCTGAACCTTCAGTAATGGTTGCAAACTGTGATAACTTAATCTGTTTACCATCGCTGTTTATAAAAATCAGGTTACGTACGTCGTCAATGTTCTGGCGGTTGAAGTTTTGATACTGGATATTGATATCGTACTCGTACTCGCCTTTACGGTATTTACCATCGGTGTTACCTGCAAAAGCTGTCTGCATGGTAGAACCTACGGTTTGTAAAGTTAGGCCAACGGCCGACATCTTATCACGATCTACCTGAACGTTAATCTCCGGTGTTCCTTTTTCTACCGATAATTTAATCTCTGTAGCACCAGGGATAGAAGCAAGCACTTTCTGCGCACCCTCAGCATATTTCAATGCACTATCTAAATCAGAACCCATTACCACCAACTGGATCGGTGCATTTTCTGCAATACCTAAAATACTGATTGGAACGGTTTTTACTTTTGCTCCAATTAATTCTTTAGCCAGTGCACGGCTCATTTTTGTTGCGAAAATATCTGAAGAAACACCTTCACGCTGATCGCGTTCAACAAGCTTAACATTAATCTCCGATTTATAGGCTGTAGCCTGTGTACCACCGAAATCACCGGTCGATTGTCCAACAGTAGTAATTAACTGTGTAATTTCAGGCTGTTTATCTAAGAAAGCCTCAGCTTTTTGTGTTAAGAAGTTGGTTTGCTCTAAAGAAGCATCTTTAGGTAACTCCAACTGCACGAGGAACTCACCTTTATCAGATTTAGGGAAGAACTCTGATCCGATAAAACCACCTACCAATAATCCACAAGAGCTAAAGAACATCACCACTACAATAATTAATGTAAGGGCTTTGTGGTTTAACGACCATGTTAAAATGCTGGTAATCCAAAGCGTAAATTTCTTTAATTGTTTTTCGAACCAGAGAATAAAACGACCGAATATGTTTTTACCTTCAATACGTTCTAACTTACCGAAACGAGAAAAGATAAGCGGTACAATGGTAAATGAAGCTACTAATGAAAGTAAGGTCGCTATAATTACCACAATACAGAACTGACGCAGGATGTTCGATACCAAACCTGTACTTACCGCAATCGGGAAGAACACTACCACAATTACGAAAGTAATAGATACTACTGTAAAACCAATTTCTCTTGTTGCATCAGATGCTGCCCTCACCTTGTTTTTACCCATCTCCATGTGTCGCTGGATATTTTCCAGTACCACAATCGCATCATCTACCAGGATACCTACCACGAGTGATAGCCCTAATAGCGACATTAAGTTTAAGGTAAAGCCGAATAAGCTGATCCCGATAAACGTAGCGATTAATGAAACCGGAATCGATACCATTACAATTAACGCGTTACGTAAACTGTGCAAGAAGAAAAGCATCACGAAAGCCACCAAAATAACCGCGAGGATTAAATCGTGGATTACTGCATCAGCTGATTCCAAGGTAAAGATCGAACTATCGTTAACAATTCTGATGTCTAATTTATTTGCTGCGTATTCACCTTTAAGTTTAGCAATAATGGCATGTACACCCTTACTCACTTCTACCGCATTCGCATCACTTTGTTTAATAATCTGGATGGCAATAGATGCTTTACGATCAATACGTGCCAGTTTTTCGGTTTCTTTTTGCGAATCCTGAACGTCGGCAACATCACCTAAACGGATCTGTGCACCTTCTTTAGTCGTGGTTAAAACCAGGTTTCTCAACTCTTCCATACTTCTGTATTTACCCGATAAACGGATTAATACATCCTGGTTTTGAGTTTTAACACTTCCTGTAGGGAAATCTAAATTAGAACTCAGAATTAATTGCTGTACCTGTGGAACTGAAAGGTTATAACCTTGTAGTTTATCAGCATTTAACGAAACCTGGATTTCGCGTTCTGAACCACCAACCAGGTTAACCTGTGCAATACCACTTACCCTCGAAATTACCGGGGCAATACGTTTATCAATTAAATCGTAAAAGGTAATATCATCCATATTGGCCGATGCCGACATGGTAATTACGGGTAAATCATCCAAAGAGAATTTACTCAGTGATGGCGTTTTTACATCCTCAGGCAGATCAGAAAGAATGGCGTTTACCTTTCTTTGTGCATCATTTAAGGAGATATCGATGTTTGCTGCATCAGTTAAGGTGATGGTAACTGTAGATAAACTCTCAAATGATACGGAGTTGATCTTCTTGATGTTTTCCATCGACGATACCGCATCCTCGATTTTTTTGGTTACCGTATTTTCAACCTCAGCTGGCGATGCGCCGGGGTAAATGGTCGAAATAGATACTACGTTGTTTGAGAATTTTGGAAGTAATTCATAACCCAACGAAAAGTAACTTAGCAGCCCAAGCAAGGTAAGTGCGGTAAACACCACAATAACCAGCGAAGGCCTTTTTATAGATATGTCTGTTATCTTCATTTTAATTAGTATTGCGTTTTGCGATTGGCGTATCGCGTTTTAAAGCCAAAAACCTCTCTAACTTATTTTACGATACTCACTTGAGTACCTTCAGTTAAGTTAATCTGTCCACTGGTGATGACAGTTTCACCTTCTTTTAAACCATCAAGGATTTCAACATTATCTCCTAAAATACGACCGGCTACCACATTACGGGTTTTAGAAGTATTGTTAGACTTATCCAATACAAAAACCTGATTGCTGCTCACACTACCTACAAACGATGTACGTGGAATGAGAATGCTTGGCGCTTGTTTAGGGAACTTAAATATTGCAGTTCCGTACATACCAGCTTTTAAAGTATTTTTGTGGCTGTTTTCTACTTCAATTTCAATCGGGAAGTTTAGGGTTGCATCGGCTTTAGCAGCAATGAAAGTTATCCTTCCAGAGAAATTATCAGTTGGGAAAACTGAAGATTTAATCTGGATCTGATCTCCAACTTTAAGGTTGGCTACCTGCGATTCGTTAACGTTTACTTTCAGTTTTAATTTTGAAACATCAACCAGTTCGAATAACTGTGTACCTTGAGTATTTACAAAGGCACCAACTTCAATATATCTTTTGTTTACAATACCATTAATTGGCGATTTAATGTTCGCATCACTAAGTTTACGTTGCGAAGCCTGTAAACGTAATTTTGCATTTTTAGTAGCCAGTTTAGCCTGATCTAATTGTTGTTGTGTAACACCACCAGTAGAGAACGAGCTTTGGTATCTGGCCTCATCTCTTACCGCATTTTGGTAGTTAGCCTCAGCAGTTTCTCTATCAGTATTGATAATTTCGGCATCAACACGGGCCAAAACCTGCCCTTTGCTTACGCGGTCACCTTCGTCAACATAAATAGCCGTAACACGACCTGCATTTTCTGATAAGAAGTTAAGTTCTTGTTTAGGAATAAAATTTCCGTTTGCACTGAAATCTAAATTCACAGCTTTTCTCTCTACTTGAGCAACCCGAACGGCAACAGCACCACCACCTTTAGCAATGAAAGCAGTTTTTTCTTCGTTCTTCTTTTTATTGTTGCTTAAAACATAAGCTATTGCACCAAGGGCAACAACAACTACGATAATTATGATAATTACTCTTTTCATTTCTATTGTACTAGCGATTTAATATTTCCGTTTGATTTTATTAATTGTATTTCGGCTATTTTGTAATTCAATAAAGCCTGTGTATAACTGTTCTGTGCCTCAGTAAGTGCATTTTCTGTATCCAGCAGATCGGTTAAAGAAGCTAAGCCATTGTTATAATTATTTTGGGTGCTTTTGTAAATCTCCTGCGCTAAATCGGCATTTTTACGTTGCGATTTAATGGTGTTGATGTTGTTCCGCAATTGAATTTTCGCGTTTTCGTAAGCCAGGTTTAATGAGTTTACCGATTCTTTTCTGCTCTCTCTTGCTTTTTTAATATCTACATCTGCCTGGCGGATTTTTGAACGTGTTAAAAAGCCATTAAAAATGGGCACTTTTAAAGTTAAGCCAACAGCTGATGCACCATATCCAATTGCAGCAGCATTAGATTTTAAGAAATCAAAGCCATCACTTTGGCTAGAGTAAGTGTAATTACCTGTTAAAGCCAGAGATGGATAATATTCAGCAACATATGCCTTTCTTTGCAGGGATAAAAGTTTATCCTGATTATCCAAAAGTTTAACCTCCGTTCTGTTTGCCAGATCGATAGAATCTGTAAATACAGGTAAGGTAGTTACCTCTGTTAACTCGGTAGCAGGTAAGCTGATTGGCGTAGAAACCGGCATACCCATTGAGAATTTTAATTGATTCTCCAGTTGGGTAATGGCATTGATCACTTGCTCGCGCTGTGTATTCAGGTTGGTTAAATTAACATTGATACGGTCAACATCGATTTTTCTTGCTAAACCGTTTTTATATTGGTTTGAAACAATTTTTTCTACAATCTTAACATTTTTAATATTGGTATCGATTACGTTAAGTTGTTGTCTGTTTACCAAAACCTGATAATAATTGTTGGCAACCAGCTCGATAATCTGTTCTTCTGTTAATTTTGAAGTAAGGTTGTAATATTCCTCACTCGATCGTGCAGCCTGTAAGCCGGTAAAAACCTGTTGGTTAAATAACTGCTGTGAAAGCTGAACGCCTGCAGTTGAATTCCAGTTCTGGCCTAATTTAATCGCCTGTGTCTGTCCACCGAAATTGGCAACCAATTGGCCAATAATAGGGTTGTATGTTAAACCAACATTTCCTGTAATTTGAGGCAAGGCCTGCGCCCTAACTTCCTCTACCTTGTATCTTCCACCTTCAATATCCAATTTCGAGTTTCGAATCTTGGTGTTGTTTTGGAGCGCATAGGTGAGCGCATCTTTTAAGGTAATTTGCTGCTGAGCAACTACCAGCTGCGGTAAAACCGAGCCGATTAGGAGTATGAGCATTAATTTTACCATTTTTACTCTAAGCATAATGTATTGTTTTTTGTTTTTGGGTTCTTATCTATTTAAGTTCTTCTTAATGGCACAAGGCGGTTTTAGTTCCATTGTGCCGCTGTATTTAGTCTGCGCATCTTAAACCTCTCACAAATATGGTCGTGAGGTTTTTTTGCTTCAGTGTCATTTTATTTAATGCTTTTTTATCGGGAAAAAGATCTTTTCCGGTTTCCATAATACACATGGTGCAAAGGCCCATCAAACTTTCTAAGTATAGTTCTGCAACATGGGCAGTATCATCGTGCTCTATTTCTCCCTTTGTTTTTGCCTGACTAAAAATTTCGGCGAAAAATTCTTTCTCTGAGGCTTTAAGGTTTTGCAATTTGCCTTTTATCACATCATCGTTCAATAAATCAGGAATACCTTCGGTAATCCTTAACATGTAATATTTTTGGAAGAAAGTGTTCCTTACTTCTATGGTGCTAAAAAGGATGTCTTCTAAAGGTTGATCTGGATTGTATTTCTTCTTGATCAACTCGAAGAAGTCGTTAAATACCCTTTCTATCACTCCAATAATTAAATGCTTCTTATCCGGGAAATAATAATAAAGCGATGGTTTGGAAACGGAAAGATCTTCTGCTATATCATTCATTGTGGTTTTACCAATACCAAAATGGATAAAGCGTTTTATAGCGCCATCAATAATTTGCTCTCTCTTTTTATCGGCTACAATCATTTTACTTTTCTACTTTCTGACTTTTTTAATATTTTAGTCAAAAATAGTGCTAAAAAATGATTTGTCATGAAAGGTTTGTTGAAAAGCGCATTAAGCTTACAATTTTATGACATAATTTTGGTTCCTGATCTATTTATATATCTTTACAAACCAATCATTTAGAAAACTTGTCCGTATTTATCAACATCTTTATTGTACTGTTTGCCATCATTTCTATGGAGTGTTTATCGTGGTTTATACACAAGTATTTATTCCATGGCCCGCTATGGTTTATGCATAAAAGTCACCACCAAAAGACAAAATCATTTTTTGAGTGGAACGATTTGTTTGCTGTTTTATTTGCAGTCGTGTCTCTGTATTTAATGTATATCGATCGCCATGATTTAGGTTATAGATTTTTTATCGGATTAGGTATTAGCTTATACGGCATGGTCTATTTCGTGGTACACGATTGGTTTGTGCATCGGCGGTTTAAGACTTTTAAAAGCAACAATACCTGTTTACAGGCAGTGCGGAAAGCGCATAAGGTTCATCATAAGAATAGGGGCAAAGAAAAAGGTAAGGCTTTTGGATTGTTGTTTGTGAGAAAAGGTTTAATAAAAAATAATTAAAAAGTATTTTTAAACTAATTAATTAGTTTTATATTTAGTGTTGTAAATATAAAGCTGATGAGAAAACTTATTCTTTGCCTGGCGCTACTTTTTGTAGGCTCGCTGCATGCACAAACCATTAAATTCACAGTAGAAGGGGTAGTTCAAAATCCTAAAAGTGCAAAATTCGCTTATCTGGTCAGTGATGCACCAGTTGCTGGAAAACCAAATCTGTTTTTGGTTAGGCCAATGGATGGGAATCATTTTCAACTATCGGCTACCTCCAATCTGGAGGGAAAGCTTTTGCGTGAGGGTTTTATTTTTATTGATGAACGTGGGGATATTACTTTAGCTGAAGTAAAATTGAAGATAAAGCAGAAAGTTTGGTTTGTAGGCGGTAGCGCTAATCTAAAAAAGATTTTCCTTGAAGATGTTAAATTGGATATTGAAAACCCATATAACTTGGAATCTGCAAAGATAATTAGTGGAGGGATTTATCTTCAGCAATCAAATGATGCAATGCAAGCGTTTAAAGATAGGAAGTTACTGGCTTTCGTTAAGCAAAATGACGATTCGCCAATTGCACTTAATGAAGTGGGTAACTTGGTGCAGTTTGCCAGGGTACCAGGTTTTTTTAAAAGGTTTGATTTAAGTTCGCTTGCAGAATTATACGGTGCACTTTCGAGCCGGTTACAACAGACCGATGAAGGAAAGGCAATTAAAAAGAAGATTGATGAGCCATTAAAAAAATAGAGCCTACCGATTCTGTTTTAGGCTTTATTCAATCTTGGCAGGATGCTTGTGCCTTTTTGTTAAACCTATAACTGTAATGAGAAAAATTTACTACGCCTTTGTGCTATTATCGCTAGTTGTCATTACATCCTGCGGTAAAAAGACTGATAAAGACCGCGCTGTTGCGCTTGTAGAAGCTAAATACGAAAACAGTAATCAGCATTTGAGTTTCGACGGTTCAAAATTGGATAGCCTCTACAATATCTCTCCTCAGGCTTATGCCGATAGCATAAAGAAAGGACACGAATTGGATGTTACTTTAGCTGCGTTGGAGAGTCAGATTGAGCACCTGAGTCAGGCGGAGTCGGATAGCGTAGGATTGATTAGTGCAAAATTAACCAAAGAAAGATACCACCTTTTAGATCTTGCGAAAATCAAACCCACTTTTATTGGCTGGACACTTTCTGATGTAGCTATTGAGGGAGATAAGCCTGAAGTTTTAAGCTTTAATTTTGATAAGGGGATTGCCAAAATCGTTCCTTAACTATTTTTTATTTTACTTTTGCAGCATAACACAAAATCAGCATGCTTCAAATCCAGGAAAATATTTCGCTAAAACCATACAACTCATTTGGTATAGATGTTAAGGCTAGTTATTTCGCCGAGATAAGCGATGAAGCAGACTTGATTAAATTGTTTAAGCAGGAGATCGTAAAAACTCAAAAACTCCTCGTTATAGGCGGAGGAAGTAATGTATTATTTACCCAGGATTATGATGGATTAGTTGTTAAAATCAGCATTAAGGGCATTCAGTCTGCAGTTATTGATGATAAAGTTTTGGTAACAGCAGGTGCAGGCGAAGTGTGGAACGATTTTGTAAACTACTGTGTTGGGCATCATTTTGCGGGTGTTGAAAATTTAAGTCTGATCCCCGGCACGGTTGGTGCATCGCCCATACAGAATATCGGTGCGTATGGGGTAGAGCTTAAAGACGTTTTCGAAAGTTGTACCGCATTTGAAATCAAAACCGGAACAATGAAAACCTTTAGTTATAACGATTGCCACTTCGGTTACCGCGAAAGTATTTTTAAGGGGGAATTGAAAGGTCAGTATGTTATTACATCTGTTACTTTCCGTTTATCGGCAGAGGCAAAAATTAATACTTCTTATGGCGCAATTGAAACCGAGCTGCTGAACAGAGGAATCGAAAACCCAGATATTGCCGATGTTTCTGCTGCTGTATCTCATATCCGCGTAAGTAAATTACCTGACCCATCTACCATTGGTAACGCAGGTAGTTTCTTTAAAAATCCAGTGATCGAAAAATATGAATTTGCCGATGTTGTAGCAAAACACCCCGATGTGGTGCATTATCCTACAGCTGACGATAAAATTAAATTGGCAGCAGGCTGGTTAATTGAGCAATGTGGCTGGAAGGGTAAGGTGGTTGGCCAAACAGGTACCTGGAAAAACCAGGCTTTGGTTTTAGTTAACCACGGACATGCAACTGGTACAGAAGTGTATCATTTTTCTGAACAGATTATAGACAGTGTAAAGTCTACTTTTGGAGTCACTTTAGAAAGAGAAGTAAATATTCTGTGACGAAAGCCTACTCTTAAGTAGTTGTACGCTTTTAACACCATGCCAGAAAATTTTGGTACTAAGTTTGTTTAGGTTTAAGCGAATGAACAATAATTCATTTGTTTTTTTATCTACCTAAAGCTAAATATCATGACAAAATTTGAATTCAATCATCTGGTTAATCATCACTCGGTATCGCTTAGATCTTATGCTTTAAATTTTACTAAAGACGCAGAAGACGCAAATGATTTGGTTCAGGATACCATGCTGAAAGCGATCACTTATTACAATAAGTTTAAAGAGGGAACGAATTTAAAAGGTTGGTTGTTTACCATCATGAAAAATACTTTCATTAACAACTATCGCCGACTGGTGAAAACGAATACGTTAATTACGCAGAGCGAGGATATTTCTTCTGCGAATCTTTCATATAGTGCAACTAAAAATCAGGCGGAGAGTAAATTTGTGCTGGGTGATATTGATAAAGCCCTTTCGCAATTGCCTGAAGAGTATTATGTACCTTTTATTCGTTATTTCGAAGGATATAAGTATCACGAAATTGCAGATATGTTAGCTATTCCGATTGGAACAGTAAAAACGCGTATCCACGTAGCAAGAGGAATCCTTAAAAAATATTTAAAAACATATTCTAAAGAAATTGCCACTACAGAAGTGGCTTAAGGTACATCCATCGAAAAACTAGAGGCTCAGATTTATCTGGGCCTTTTTTTGTTTGTTCCTTTCTGTGCGAGATCCGTCATTTCGAGCGGAGTGTAACGTAGCCGAGAAATCTACTTTAATATATTTCTATATTCCTTGCCTCAGTCGAATGACGGATAGACTAGAACTAGTTATTTCCAAAACACTGTAAAAAGCAAAAGGCCTGAAAAATTCAGGCCTTATTTGCTTATCATATATTTGGTTAGTTGATTCTTATTTTTTCTTTCAACAATTCGCCTTCTCTCTTATTTCGAAACAAATGCAAACCCCGAACGATTATGTGTTTTGAAGCTTTATTGCAGTGTTTTTGTTTTGTGGTTATAAAGATAAGGGAAATTTTAAATTTGTCAAGCTTTTTTTAACTTTTTTTTTATTTCTTTTGCCACCACTTGTCCGGAGATGATTGCAGGTGGTACACCAGGCCCCGGAACGGTTAATTGTCCGGTGTATAAAAAATTTGTTACCTTACTTTTCATCTTAGGTTTTAAAAAAGCAGTTTGTTTCAAAGTATTTGCTAATCCATACGCGTTTCCTTTAAAAGCGTGGTAATCTGCTACAAAATCGTTCATGGCATAACTGCGTTTAAACAAAATGTTATTGCTAATATCGTTTCCTGTTAAATTTTTAAAGCGATCGATCAATAAATTAAAGTACTCTTCTCTTTTGCTTTCGCTATCTTTTAAATCGGGTGCTACCGGAATTAAAAAGAAAAGATTCTCGCAGCCTTCCGGTGCTACACTTTTATCAGTTATGGAAGGACAGCATACATAAAATAATGGTTTTGATGGCCATTGCGGATGGGTGTAGATTTCTTCAGCATGTTGATCAAAATCTTCATCAAAGAATAAATTGTGGTGTAATAGGTTGTTTAGCTTTTTATTTACCCCTACATAGAACAATAGGCAGGAAGGAGCCATGGTTCTTTTTTCCCAATATTTTTCGCTGTAATTGCGGTAAGGTTTATCAAACAGGTGTTGATCGATATGGTGATAATCTGCATTGCCCACTACAAAGTCGCTTTTAAAATTTCCCTTATTCGTAATTACGTACTCTGCCAGGTTGTTTTTTACTTCAATTTTGGTTACTTCTGCATCGAAAATAAATTTCACGCCTTCGCTTTCGGCTATTTGCTGCATGGCGGCTACAATTTTATGCATACCACCCATTGGGTACCAGGTGCCTAATACAAGGTCGGCATAGTTCATCAAACTGTATAATGCAGGTGTGTGCTGTGGGGTAGCGCCTAAAAATAAAACAGGGAATTCCAAAAGTTTCCTCAACCGTTCATTTTTGAACAACTGGTGCACATGCTTTCGCATATTGCCCAAAAGTTGTAGTTTAATGCCGCTAATGGCCAATCTCGGATCGAAATATTCCATTACACTGTGCGAGGGTTTAAAAACATATTCGTTCATACCCACGTCGTATTTGTATTTGGCCTGATGGAGAAAATGTTTCAGGTTTTTGCTACTTCCTGGCTCTAGTTTTTCAAATAAATCATATAAGTTATCTAATGTTGCCGGAACATCAATAGTATCTTTTTTGCCAAAATAAATCCGGTAAGAAGGATTTAACCTCTTTAACGTATAAAAATCAGAAGCAGTTTTTCCAAACAGGTTGTAATAATTTTCAAAGACATCGGGCATCCAGTACCAACTCGGACCCATATCGAAAAGGAAGCCGTCTTTTTGCCAGCTCCGGGCCCTGCCACCGGCCATTTCGTTTTTTTCGATAACTGTAACATCACAACCATCTTTAGCCAATAAAGCTGCAGCAGCCAGGCCTGCAAAACCGGCCCCTATAATGGTAACCGCGGGTTTTTTCTCCATGGTGTAAATAAAGGAATTTTATAGCGTTTTGTTTTTATTTTTTGTCATTCGGAACAGTTGTCATTCTGAACGCAGTGAAGAATCTTTAAAACATGTGGAGTATAGGCGATTAATAAAGTATATGTTTTACCATTAAGGAGTTAAGAAAGTTAAGAGGGATTATCTTAATGTCCTTAATTTCTTAATGTTGACGGGTGAATATCTGCGAAGAGAACTCTTGATAGATTTCTTACCTTTGCCCAAACTCATGATTAAACTACGCATTATATTTTTTCTGCTATTTGCAGTAAGCCATATTACTTACGCCCAGTTATCTACCCAAGAAATTGCGATATTAAAAACGAATATGATTAAAGCGGTAGAAAACTCAAAGCTAACCGACTCGTTGTTTACCCAGCTGAACAAACTGCCCAATAAAACCGCCCTAATTACGGGCTACACTGGAACGTTGGAGGCACTTAAAGCCAAGCACTCCTGGAATCCGTATAACAAAATCAAGTTCGTAGGCCAGTCGCTTAAAACCATGCAAAAAGCGATTGATATGGATAAGGAAAATCTGGAGATCCGTTTTATGCGGTTTTCGATCGAATTTTATACGCCTTCCTTTCTCGGTTTCAGTAAAGATTTAGCTCAGGATAAAAAAGAGATCATTAAACATTATCAACATGGAAATTTTGGTCTTGCCGATCGCGAACTGATTAAAAACGTAGCTAAATTTATGATCGACAGTAAAAAATGCAGCCCTGCTGAAGTTAAAATTTTGACAAAACACCTTTAGAATGAATTATATCTATCTGCTTATCAATCTTGCTGTAATTTTCTTTCCCTTGGTTTTATCATTCGATAAAAAGGTTCATTTTTTTAGCAAATGGAAGTTTGTATTGCCTGCAATATTGCTTACTGGTGTTGTTTTTTTAATTTGGGATATCCTGTTTACCAAACTTAATGTATGGTCTTTTAATCCCGATTACCTGATAGGGGTAAATCTTTTTGGACTACCCTTAGAAGAGATCTTATTCTTTTTAACTGTTCCGTATGCCTGTATATTTATTTACGAATGTTTAAACGCCTATTTCCCAAAAAACGATCTGCAAAAGTATAGCCTCGCATTAAGTAATTTGTTTCTGGGGCTTTGTATAGCCATTTTATTTTTTGGTTATAACAAGTGGTATACGCTAATCAATTTTGGCTTTTTATTTATGGTGCTGGCCTATGTAGAATATGTGAATGTGAAGTTCAGGTTTATGTACAAATTCTATAGGGCCTACCTGGTTTCGCTTATTCCTTTTTATATCGTAAACGGATTTTTAACTTCGATTCCAATTGTGCTGTACAACGATAAACAAAATCTGGGTTTTAGAGTGGGAACAATACCTTTCGAGGATCATTTTTATTTAATGGGTCTGTTGTTGATGAATATTTACCTGTACGAAGTTTTTAAAAACAAGGCTGGTAAAAGTCAAGCGTAAATAAAATTGTTTATTTTTTTTTAAACGAATATCCAGTAGCTTTTGGCGGGGTTCAGTACCGCTTTACGGTTTAGAGGTAATGGTTTCTGCAGCCTGCAACCCATCAAATGAAATGCTGCTTTGGCCACCTACCCCTCGGTTGAAGCGTTACCCTGCAGCAACGAGGTACGAGGATGCGAAGCGTAAAAGCATAAAACGGGAAGGAACCTGGTGTTTTGTACAGGCATTATTGCGCTCCAAATAATGAATATATTTTTATTTTGGAAATGAAAGGTTTGTGTTTCATAGGAGTGGGTTAGTCCTGCTGTACCTCCTGCCAATTGAAGGAATTGGCATCCGTCCCATCAGGTTTAGGAACAAAGTATTGCACCTACGGCCTATAAATGAAATGCTGCTTTAGCCACCTAGCCCCGGTTGAAGCGTTACCCTGCAGCAACGAGGTGTGAGGCAGCGAAGCGTATTAGCGTAAAACGGGAAGGAACCTGGTGTTTTGTACAGGCATTGCGCTCCAAATAATGAATATATTTTTTTTTGGAAATGAAAGGTTTGTGTTTAATAGGAGTGGGTTAGCCCTGCTGTACCTCCTGCCAATTGAAGGAATTGGCATCCGTCCCATCAGGTTTATGAACAAAGGTTTGCACCTACGGCCTATAAATGAAATAATGCTTTGGCCACCTAGCCCCGGTTGAAGCGTAAAAAGCGAAGAAACCTGGTGTTTTTGTAGCGCCTTGCGCTTCAAATGGGAATAATAAATTGATATACCCGGTATATAGGTCTTCGACTCCGCTCAGACTGACAATGGCTCCTTTAAAAAAGATGTCATCCTGAGCGTAGTCGAAGGACAATCTTTTTTAATTATCTTCAAGCCGAAATTAACTTAAATGGATTTACCCAGCTATACCAAACAGCAACTCGCCTTACGCAACGGACAAGACAAACCTCAAATATGGGTGGCTTACAAAGGTTTGATCTACGATATGACCGATAGCAGGCTGTGGCGGAACGGGAAACATTACGAGCACTGGGCCGGGCAGGATTTAACAGACGAACTACCCGATGCACCCCACACTGAAGCTGTTTTTGAAAAATTTATACCGATAGCCATATTGACTACACCTAATTAATTTTGGTAAGCGTTTTATGGTCATTAATTAATTGAGGGCTAAACAACCCGCAGCGGCTTGGTTTGATACAATCATTAGTTTGCCTTTTTCAGTTTGATGAAGGTTTACACGCTGCAATTGATATTGAGAGATGTCATGTTGAGCCTGTCGAAACAACTTGTGTGGAGTCCTTCGACAGGCTCAGGATGACAATTGAATATTAAACTTCTATCGTAAAAGCACTTAAGCTTACAAATTCTTGAATTCTGGCTGCAATTTCTTCATCGGTTAAGTTTAATAACCTTTCTGTTCCAAACTTCTCTACACAGAAAGAAGCCAGTGCAGAGCCATAAATGATTGCGTTTTTCATGTTGTTGAAGTTGATTGTACCCACTTTAGCCAAATAACCGATAAATCCTCCTGCGAAAGTATCGCCAGCACCCGTTGGATCAAATACTTCTGCCAAAGGCAAGGCCGGAGCGGAGAAAATCTGATCTTCGTGGAATAACAATGCACCATGTTCACCTTTTTTAATGATCAAATATTTTGGACCCATCGCCAAAATTTTCTTTGCTGCTTTCACCAACGAGTATTCACCCGATAACTGACGTGCTTCGGCATCATTAATTGTTAATACATCTACCATTTTAATGGTTTCCAATAAGTCATCCATCATAATATCCATCCAAAAGTTCATGGTGTCCATTACGATTAATTTCGGGCGGTTTTTAAGACGTTTAATTACGGTTTGCTGCACCTGTGGGGTGAGGTTGCCTAACATCAGGTATTCGCAGTCTTGATAGTGCTCTGGGATAATCGGGTCGAAATTTTCCAATACATTCAATTCCGTAATTAAAGTATCACGGCTATTCATGTCGTTATGGTATTTACCTGACCAGAAAAATGATTTTTCACCTGCTTTAATCTGTAATCCTTCGGTATCAATACCGTGTGCGGTGAAGATGTCGATGTCTGATTGATGAAAATCATCGCCCACTACTGCTACAATTTTTGCTTTATTATAAAAGTAAGAAGCCGCTAAACTTGCGTAAGTTGCTGCTCCACCTACAATTTTATCCGTTTTTCCGAAAGGAGTTTCAATAGCATCAAAAGCTACAGTACCTATGATTATCAGGCTCATATCTATGTGTTAATTTTTTTTTAAAATTTTTCACTGCAAATATTGCATAAATAATTTAAAAGCCCTAATATTGCATTCCCAAAACGAACAAGGCGATGTGTACTGCAAAGTACAAAGAACCTCGTTTTAGGAAACGACCAGTACTCCTTCTTAGCTCAGCTGGTTAGAGCATCTGACTGTTAATCAGAGGGTCGCTGGTTCGAGCCCAGCAGAGGGAGCTTCAAAACCCACAACGAAAGTTGTGGGTTTTTTGCGTTTATAGGCTGGGTGAGAAGTTTATCCTGAGCGTAGGCGAAGGGAGCCCAGCAGAGGGAGCAGAACCCGCAGCGAAAGTTGTGGGTTTTTTTGCGTTTAGGGCTGGGCGAGAAGTTTATCCTGAGCGCAGTCGAAGGGAGCCCAGCAGAGGGAGCTTTAAAAACCACTACGAAAGTTGTGGTTTTTTTGCGTTTAGGGCTGGGTGAGAAGTCTATTCGATTTATGACAAGGCGGATGCCTTTCAAGATATTGTGAAGGATGTTTCTGTTTTAGCTGATTCTATAAGCTTGAATCAAATCAAGCTTATATCTTGTTGTTAAGGTAAGTAATTGGTTTTTTGAAGAATATAGCGTCTTAAGACGGGCTATGATTTTTTCCGCCCTCAGCATGCGATTGGCAAATAATCTCTATCTTCGAGTATCAATAAGTATGCAGAATTATTATAAAATACATGCTGATGGGCTTCACCACTTCAAAAACGAAGCACGAAAAGCCTTTGCGGTTATCTGCAATAGTTTCGGTTTACAGGAAGAAAAGCTTATTCTAACAGATGCAGATAATTTATTTCAGGTAACATTTTCCAATAGTAAAATCCGGATTGTGGTAAAAGGAATTAACTGGGGCATGAATACAGACATTAATTTTGGGGTTAATGCCAGGGATGGTAATTTATATAGCATTTTGCAACTGATGAAAGAACGAAAACCTGAAATACCTGTTGACGGTAATCAGATTGATCAGCTTTTTGGATATGCTCATTACCTGTTAACCCATGCTGCAGATATTCTAAAAGGCGAAACCACATTCTTTAATCAGCAAGAAGCATTGATTAAGCAAGAAAAAGAAAATGCCCTTAGAGCTAAACAAGCCGAGTCGGACAAAAAACTTTCTGAAGGTTATTTGAAAATTGATGCACCTATAGGAGAACCCATCTGGCGAAAACCACGACCATTGCTGTCAACATATAACAGTATTAAAAATAAATTTCCGCATAGCTTTGAAGTGATATTTAATCCAGGTGATTTGCTAAGTTACTCTGAATATGGTGCAGCTTTCATTACCAATTGGAAAGTAGACCTGCATGACGCGGTTAAAGTGAATGAAATAATTTGTGAGATAAGTACAGACAAAGTTTCGATTGAAATTGTTGCTCCTCATACTGGCCGTCTTATATGGTTATTGGAAGAAGGTACAATCTTCAGATCTTCAACCTGTATTGCTTTACTAGATCTACATATTTATTAAATCCTGATCAAACACATCCCTATGGCAGCATCGCAGCCATCAAATGATCATTCTACATCCGGCATCTCCAGCTTAAAAACCAAACCAGCCTTTCTTTTTTACCAGAAGATCTTCAGGGATTTGCAAACCTGCTGCTCTTGCTGCATCTATATGCTGCTGTACTTTTTGTTCGTCATTAAAGCCCTTTTCATTTCGGTAAATTAAAGCAAGATCTATGTTTGCCTGATGATATCCACGATTTAACGAAAGTTTAAAGTTATCAATTGCCTTGGTTACATTTTTACTGGTTCCTAAACCATTTAAATGGAAAATACCAAGATTATAGAATGAAATGTCGATACCTTCATCAGCACCCAGCTGATAATATTTCAGGGCCTTTTCATAATCACCTTTTAAATCGTACAGGTATCCAAGCCAATTGTTTTCTGGCTCACCAAGCGCTGCAGCAGCCTGATAGTATTGAAGGGCCTTATCAGGATCAAATGGAAGCAGCAGGTTTTCAGAATATAAATCGCCAAGGTTATTATATGCTAACGCCAGTTGTGCATCAGCAGCTTTATTTAACCAGAATAAAGCATTTTCTATATTTACCGGGGTACCTATTCCATGTTTATAACACATTCCCAGCCCATTCATGGCATTTTCATTGCCGGCCATTGCACCTTTTTCGTACCAATAAAAAGCTTTATCATCATCAATAAAACCTTGAATATTATAGTAGATATGTGCAAGGTTATTCATAGAAAGGGCATATCCTTTCTCTGCTGCAAGGGTGTCATAATATATTGATTTTGCGTAGTCCTTATTATTAGAAGCGGCTATTGCCTTTACGCAAAGGTCGTAGGCTGTGCTAAGTTCATCTGTTACCTGTTCGCTGATTGTGCTAAGCCCCTTTCCATAAGCTAACAGCCTCTTTCTGATTTCGTACTCAAAATAATAAGCATAATCTTCTCCTGCATGTTCCAACGCAGCTGATTTATTAGCAGGGGCAATTGCATTTTCACTAACTGTATATACCTTGTCGTCTTTAAATGCATAGGCAAATCCATCCTCATTAGGCTTTTGTACAACCAGGTCAAATTCAAAACTGCTCATGTTATTGTTTGCTGCGTTAACGATGCCCCACATTTGGTTTTTTTGCAGCGCAAAAACGGTTTCATAAAGCCAAAGGATTTGCTCGTAATTGCCAAGGGGAATTAACCACGATGGCCTAATTGGATTGCCATCATAAACGCCCTTTTTGTCTGCCTGGTGGATTAATGCGATATCGCTTATTCCGCCATTAACCCTGGCACGAATATCCAGAATTGCATCATACTCGCAGGGCAACACATAAGATTCGTTTTTCCTGCTGATGGCACCGTGTTTTTTGTCTTTACGAATAACCAGCAGATCGTTGAAATTTGTTTGCCTGTTTACTTTTTCAAATCCGCTATCGAGCAGGGTTCCGTCCTTTTTATATAGCAAACTGGAATTAAGTCCTTTATAAGGTTTAATTAATATCAGCCCATTATCCAGATTTTCTACAGAATCAATTGGAAATTCACCCAGGTAGTTAAAAAACTCATTATAAATTTTTTGGCTTTTTTGTCCATTTGTTTGGGTATAATAAAAACCGTAGCCAGTTTCGACCATGTCCGCATGTTCGAAACCAATTACAACCTGTCCAGAGGCATCAATTACGCCCCAGTAAGATTCTTTTTTTGCATTAAAATAGCTTCCATCCCCAATAGTGTCTAGTTCGTCATAAACAAGGGGCGTAATTTCACGACCTTTTGTATCAATCAATCCTGATTTGGTTTGAAGTGTAACTACTGCAACACCTGAATATTCGAAATCAAAGGCATCTTCCCATATTAATGGAATTGCTATTCTTCCAATAGTGTGTACATATCCATATTTGCCATTTTTTGATACTACTGCCAGGTCCTGTGGGCCGAAGCTGTAAAATTCATCAAACTGGGGACTCAGTAAAACCCGGTCATCTTTATCCTTCAAGCCCCAAAGCTTGTTTTGCTCAAATATTTCATACAGCAATTCTTCTTCGGCAACTGCCCAGATACAAGACCAGCCATAATCATAGCCTTCGTAATTTAACAGTTCGGGAAAAGAGGTAAAACCAGGACTGACATCGTTAAAATCTTTATAATTCAGCAGGCTGATATCTCCTTTATCCATCGCCCTGGTAATTACCTGATTGTTATGGGCAATGTTAGCCAGCCAAATCCTGGCTTGTTCTGCATGAGATGTGTCGTCCATATTTAAAACATCCCAGATGTCTAAATGAAAGTAACTTCCTGTAAGCTTATCCAGGTAGCTGAACAGTTTGTTGCGGGCATCTTTAAACTTTTCTATATCAGTGATCAGGCCAGTCTGATTTTCAAGAAATTTATAAAACCGTTTCAGATTTTCAATTCCGGGTGCAGCATCATAGTATAATCCCGAATCATTAAATTCTACATGATTATTGTAATTGTTGCCTGAAATAAAGCCCCCCCGATATCAATAATGGCTGAAGCATAAGAGGCATTTCGTAACCCCATTCCATCATCATCTTATCTGAGTTTTCTGCAACAGAAGGGGTATTAATATTGTATAAATAGGTACGGTGTGACATTCGGTTTTATCTAAAAGCGGTTTTCAAATCGGATTCAGCAGAGCCAATTTTATGCCATTTATTAACGCAAACTTAATGTCTCATTTTTATAAACGTTAATGATAGCAGATGTCCAGAACCAAGCTTTAAAACAAACGGATAACTACACGGTTATAAAAAAAATGTGCAGTTTCGAAGTTTATGTATCTTTATATGAGATTAAAACCCTGACACTAATGCATACAGCATAAGCGGTAAACAATAATTTTTAAGAAAAGCAGATCAGCACTAAACGGTAAACTTGAATTAAATAAATGGCAGATTTTACTATCGACTACTTACAGGTAAAATTAGAAGAGAAAATTCCCTTAAGTGAGCAAGACATCAAACATATTGGTGAACAAAAAAGAGATTTTTTTAAAGATACTCCGGGGATTTTGCTTGCTTGTACACTTTTGATTATGGCTGTTGCTTATTATTTTTTACATGGCGAATGGACCAATTTACGGTACTACCATTATATTGTATTTGTTTTAGCCGGATTAGCATTGTTTAGTTTGTTATATTTAACTATCTGGCTGGTATTTCGAAATTTTAGAAATAATTGGGAAAGGGATATTAAAAATGGGAAAAACAAACTATCAAGTGTAATTATTAGCTATCACAAAACGGAACATGGAGAATACATTGTCACTTTTGCCGGACGGCATAAAGGAGAGAAAATTAGAATGCCGGTTAAAAAAACAGATTATTATAACTATCAAATAGGAACGAAAGTTCTTGTTACTTACTTAAAGTATAGTAAAGAAGTACTTGAGCTCACGGCAATCTGACACGACCAATCGGTTAACGCAGCATCTATCCAATCATAATACAAAAATATTAAGATTTTATTCAATCATATCATAAAAGGCTTTATTTAATAAAAAAGGTATCCATATTTAGCAAGAGAACAATACCTGGCTTACGCTGGCAAGTATTTATTAACTGCTAATAATCTAGAGCGCATACGTTATTAATGCTTTACCATCCGACCTGCCCTACTGAGCGTATCTGCTGATCAAGTCATCAATCAATTGCTCCCCTTTAAGCAGGCTATTAGGAGCTAACCCTCTTCTTTAACATGCGGCTATAGCAATTTCTAAAGAATATGCATAAACATTGATTGTAATTATGCAAGATGCATTAATGAGGCAGCTATTGCTCAAGCACGACAAAAACGCTCATTTTAAAAAAAAAAATAGAATTTGATGTGCCATCCTGCAGTTTTTTTTAAAAAAACGTTGAAAAAATTTGCGTAGTTAAATGACTACATGTATATTTGTAGTCAAATAGCTACATATGAATTTAAGAAGAGATGTATTTCAGGCCATTGCCGACCCTACCCGCAGGGCTATATTGTTGTTGGTGGCTTCGCAGTCTATGACAGCTGGTGCAATAGCCGCCAATTTCGACACGGCAAGGCCCACTGTTTCAAAACACCTGCAAATTCTTACCGAGTGCGAATTGTTAGCGCAAAAACAAAACGGTAGGGAAATTCACTACCACACTAACGCAAAAAAAATGAAAGAAATTGCCGATTTTATTGAGCCGTTCCGCAAAATGTGGGACGACAGATTTAATAAACTGGAAGATATTATGAAAAACTATAAACCAAGCAAATAGCATCACATGGAGCAGAAAACAAAAATTGATGCCGAAAATGGCAAACAGGAAATGATCATTACCAGAGAATTTGATTTACCTGTAGAATTGCTTTTTAAGGCTTATGTTGAACCTGAAATTATAGCACAATGGATGGGGACAAAAGTGCTGAAACTTGAAAATAAAAAGTACGGCAGTTACCAGTTCGAAACTGCTGATGCTAAAGGAAACGTCGCATTTGTAGCCACCGGTGTTATACATGAGTTTGTACTTGAGGAAAAAATTACGCGCACATTCGAAATGGAGCATACCCCTTTTGGGGTTCAGCTGGAGTTTTTAACCTTCGAAAAACTGACCGATGATAAGAGTAAACTCACCATGCATGTGGTTTACAGGTCTGTAGCGGTAAGGGATCAAATACTCGCCTTACCTTTTGCTCAGGGTATTAACATGGCACATAACCGTTTAGAAGACATTGTAAAACAAATAAAATAATACATCATGACAAAGAGAAATAAAATTATCTATTGGATTGCCACCGTTTGGCTTTCGCTAGGCATGTTATCAACTGGAATAGTACAATTGATAAAAATGAAAGAAGAAGTAGCGTTGTTTACCCAATTGGGCTATCCGCTCTATTTTCTGACGATATTAGGGATTTGGAAAATTTTGGGTGTTATTGCAGTGTTAATCCCTAAATTTACATTATTGAAAGAATGGGCTTATGCAGGCTTTTTCTTTGCCATGTCTGGCGCTGTTTTCTCGCACATTGCTATTGGCGATACCAGCATTTCGGCATATTTCGGGCCAATGTTACTACTTGTGTTAACTATACTATCATGGTATTTCAGGCCTGCAGATAGAAAGGTTAATTTCGCTTAAATTAATGATCAAAAGTTGAATGTTAAAATGAACCGGCACAAAAACACAACTGAACCAGATAATACGGCTGTAAGGACTGCTTTATGGAGAGCGCTACATGTGCAGGTAGATGCAAAGCCACATATTCTCGAAGATGAAATCGGGCTGAAATTGATTGCACCTCCTGACTATTGGATGGAACGCCCGGATATGAAATATACTAGGCGTCTTCGGGCTTCGATTGTTGCACGTAGCCGTTTTATCGAAGATTTAATTATAGCAGAAAGCAAGAAAGGAATTGATCAATATGTTACTCTGGGAGCGGGGCTTGATACTTTTGTGCAACGCAGACCGGATTTTGCTTCCAAACTGCAGATTTATGAAATTGATCAGCCTGGTACATTAACATGGAAACAAAAGCGCTTAGCTGATATTGGTTTGGCTAAACCCAATAATTTACATTTTGTGTCAGTAGATTTTGAAATGTCTTCATGGTGGAAAGAATTGTTGAAATCGGGTTTTGATCTTGGTAAACCTGCAGTTGTTGCATGTACAGGCGTAACTTTATACCTGAGCAGAGCAGCAATTATTGATACATTAAGTCAGATTGCGAAACTTGCATCCGGCTCAACCCTGGCCATGGCATTTTACCTGCCTATTGAGTTGCTGGATGAAGAAGATAAAGCCATGCAGGAAATAGCAGAGAAGGGTGCTCGTGCTGCCGGAACTCCATTCGAGAGTTTTTTTACACCACAGGAAGTATTAGATTTAGCGCATGCAGCACAGTTTAAAGAAGCAAAAACCATATCAACCAAAGATATGGAGCAACTTTATTTTACAGATAGAGCCGATGGTCTTTTCCCGGCGAGCGGAGAAGTATTTTTATTGGCAACAACATAACCACAAAATTCGACTGATATGCAAACGAATCCAAAAGTTGATTTTTATTTTAACAAAGCTAAAAAGTGGCAGGAAGAACTGCTGCTATTAAGGGCAATCGCACTAGATTGTGGCCTTACCGAAGAATTAAAATGGGGAGTGCCGTGTTATACCTTGGGAAACAGCAACATCGTTTTAATCCATGATTTTAAAGAATACTGTGCATTTTTGTTTTTTAAGGGCGTTTTATTGAATGATAGCGCTGGGATCTTGATTCAACAAACGGAGAATGTACAATCGGCGAGGCAGGCACGCTTTACTAATGCCCTCGAAATAGTAGAACTGAAGCCTATTTTGAAAACTTATATTGATGAAGCCATTGAGGTAGAAAGAGCTGGTTTGAAAGTAGATTTGAAAAAAACTACGGAATATAACATTCCTACTGAGTTTAAGAATAAATTAGACCACATCCCTGCATTGAAAACAGCATTCGAAGCATTAACGCCTGGTCGTCAGAGAGCTTACCTGCTTCATTTTGCTGCGCCTAAGCAAGCTAAAACCCGTGAGGCAAGGGTTGAGAAATTTATGCCGCAGATTATGAATGGCAAAGGGCTGAATGATTAGGAATTCTCCCGTTCGCCGGCCTTGCGGAGCTGGATGTTACCATTAGACGCTGGCATAATTATCCATCGATTTGTCATCCTGAGGGTTAATTTATTGTATAAAAATCAATATAAATGACGTATTAATTAATTATTCTTTACCCTACAGCACATGCTTTCCTCGGCTCACCGCCGCCGATGGGCTCTTTCTTTTTGGTGTCAAAAAGAAACAAAAAACACCGGCTGAAAATTTTTCTTTCGAAGTTAGTAGGTTGGCTGGGTCTGTGAAGCCCGAAAAATTTGTTAGGCCGGATTTAAGTAGAACGGGGATACGGTGCTACGGCCTTGTTGGGCGGAAATACGCGTCCGATATAAATAACGCATATTTAAGATAATTACAAATGTAGAGGTTAGAATTTTTCAAATACAATGGAGGGTCGATGACAGATTTGTAACTGATATATATAAAACACTTATTATCAGTCAAATAAAACATCTATCATTAATAGCGGAGTCGAAGGATTTTAGCGTAGCGTACAGGCGTTGTGCCTCATGTAGTAACTAGTTTTTAATATTAGGAAATGAGCGGCTTGTGGTTCTTGGAGTTATCAGTCCCGCCATTCGCTTTATCCAGATGAAAAATCTGGATGTCCGCTATTGTCGGGTTTAAGAACAAGGGCTTGTGCAGCTTGCAACCCCAAAATGAAATATTGCTTTGGCTATTTAACCCCGGTTGAAGTGTTACCCTGCAGCAACGAGGTACGAGGCAGCTAAGCGTAAAAGCGGAAAACGAGAAGAAACTTATTGTTTTGCAAGGTGTTGCGCTTCAAATAGAAATTGGGTGTTTTTGAAAATAGGAAATAAAGAATCGTGGTCCTTAAAGAGATGTTCGCATGAGCGGAGTCGAAGGATTTTACAGTGTAGCGTACAGGCGTTGCGCTCCAGGTGGTAACGAGTTTTTTAATATTAGGAAATGAGTGGTTTGTAGTTCTTGGCGGCTTGTAGTCCCGCCATTCGCTTTATCCAGATGAAAAATCTGGATGCCCGCTATTGTCGGGTTTAGGAACAAGGGTTTGTGCAGTTTGCAACCTCCAAAATGAAATACTGTTTTGGTCACTTAGCCCCGGTTGAAGTGTTACCCTGCAGCAACGAGGTACGAGGAAGCGAAGCGTAAAAGCGGAAAACGGGAAGAAACTTAGTGTTTTGCTCTGGTATTGCGCTTCAAATAGAAATTGGGTGTTTTTAAAAATAGGAAATAAAGAATCGTGGTCCTTAAAGAGATGTTCGCATGAGCAGAGTCGAAGGATTTTACAGCGTAGCGTATAGGCGTTGCGCTCTATATGGCAACTAGTTTTTTAAAATTAGGAAATGTGCGGTTTGTAGTTCTTGGCGGCTTGTAGTCCCGCCATTCGCTTTATCCAGATAAAAATCTGGATGCCCGCTATTGTCGGGTTTAGGAACCAAAGTTTGCACCCTGCAGCCCCAAATATGAAATGCTGTTTTGGCCACTTAGCCCCGGTTGAAGTGTTACCCTGCAGCAACGAGGTACGAGGAAGCGAAGCGTAAAAGCGGAAAACGGGAAGAAACTTAGTGTTTTGCTCTGGTATTGCGCTTCAAATAGAAATTGGGTGTTTTTGAAAATAGGAAATAAAGAATCATGGTTCTTAAAAGGAGATGTCCTCCTGAGCGGAGTCGAAGGACAATCTTTTTAGTTATATTGACTTTAAGTTAATTTACCAAACAGTTACGGCTTTGAGGGATGCGCAGCATATTTAACCGAAATATAAAACTTATGAGTAAAATAAATAACAATAAAAAAGAGTTATCGCCCGAGCAGGCCAAAGAACTACTCCATACTTTAAGAATCCGTTTCGAAAAAAACATGAACCGGCACAAAGGTCTTGAATGGACTAAAATACAGGCAAAGTTAGAAGCGAATGCCGAAAAGCTCTGGGTGCTCGATGAAATGGAAGTAACTGGTGGCGAACCCGATGTTGCTGATTATGATCAAAAAACAGGTGAATACATTTTTTACGATTGTTCGGCAGAAAGCCCTAAGGGCCGTAGAAGTATTTGTTATGATTTGGAAGGACTGGAATCAAGAAAGGAGCATCAGCCAGAAAATAATGCCATTGATATGGCTGCTACAATGGGGATAGCGCTTTTAACAGAAGAACAATATCGCTTTTTGCAGCAACTCGGAAAGTTCGATACCAAAACATCCAGCTGGATTGCTACTCCTCCGGCAATCAGAAAGTTAGGCGGTGCCCTTTTTGGCGATCGCCGTTACGATCATGTGTTCGTGTATCACAATGGTGCACAATCGTATTATGCTGCAAGAGCATTTCGTGGGTTGTTAAGCGTATAACTGAATTACAATAATTTTTGATAACAAAAGAAACGAAGTCCTGGGCGTTTAGCCAGGCTAATTTCACCGCTAAACAGATAACCAAGCTTCGGGAAAAGTGCCTGGGTGGCCATGTTTTCGCTATTGGTATCAACTCTTAAAATAGAAGTGTCCGAAGCTTTTGCTACCGCTTCCGCCTGGTTCATTAAAGCCTTGGCAATACCCATACCATGGCAGTCCGGGTCTACTGCCAAACGATGTGTAACAATGGCTTTTTCGTTAATATTCCAACCCGCATCTGCATACTCGGGATCTTGATCTGTAGTAATTGCAGAAACACCAACAAGCTTATCTTCCAATTCAGCTACCCATAACTGACCTTTGGTTATATCGTTGGCAAATACCTCGGGGTTTGGATAATCATCTCCCCACTGGAAATTTCCTGCAGCCCGCATTAATGGTACAACCTTGCTTACCAGGTACATTATTTTCGGAATATCTGCTGCTACGGCTAATCTAATTGTCATGACTGTAAAGATAATATATAGGTTCATTAGTTCATTTGTCATTGGTTAGTATAGTGCAGAAACTTGCATAATGGTTAACTGGTTAATTGTCAAATCGGTTAATCGACTCGAAACACCAAGCTCCCAACTCCCAACTACTCTGATGGTTCAATGGTCAATAGCTGATAGTCGAATTGTTCATAGATTCATTTGCTATTGGTTAATCGACTCTAAACGCTCAACGCCAAAAGCATGGCCGGTTAATCGACTTTAGACTTCCGGCTAATGACTTCGGACTAATTTAAACTTCATCAAAACTTCATCTTTCGTTTTCATATTTGAACTTTTATCCTTCATATGTTCCGGCCTGAAATATTGGTTATTAAGGAATTGTTTTCCTATTGTATTGTTCTGATTTTTATATTGTTAACATAGTGTTAAACTTAATTTAGTGTTAATATTGAATTAACATTAAGACTGTTGTTTTGTGCCAAAATAAAACAACAAAAAATGAAATCACGCATACTATTCCTGGTGAGTGCCTTGATACTCCTGGTCGGATTTGCTCAGGCACAGGTTACTACTTCTAGTATTAATGGAAAGATTAAAGATAACAAGGGAGTAATCCCAGGTGCAACCGTCGTTATGTTGCATGTTCCAACAGGCACCGTATCTAAAGGTTTATCAAACGAGAACGGCCTTTACCGTATCGGCAACTTAAACCCAGGCGGACCTTACAAAATCACGATAACCTTTGTTGGTTATAGTCCAGTGGTAAAAGAAAACATTTATCTAACCTTAGGTTCGGATGTAAAACTTGATATCGATCTTCAGGAACAGGGAAACCAATTGGCAGAAGTAAGTGTTAAGGGCCAAAAAGGCGGAACAAAGGCAGGTGCGGGTACCAGCATTGGCGAAGGTCAGATTAAAACCATGCCAACTATGAACCGCAGTTTGCAGGATGTAACCAGGGTTACGCCGCAGGGTAGCAAGGATAACACTTTTGGCGGAACCAATTTTAGATACAACAACGTAACCATTGATGGTGCAATTAATAATGATGCCATTGGTTTTAGTCCCTCATTAGGTGGTCAGAGTGGAAGTTCCGGTATGCCTGGCAGCAGTACACGTACCAACCCCGTTTCGCTAGATGCCATTCAGGATGTTACCGTTTTACTTTCCCCATACGATGTTAAAGTGGGTAACTTTTTAGGCGGTAGCATTAATGCGGTTACGCGCGGTGGTACCAATGAGGTAGTAGGTTCGGTTTACGGTTATGGTCGTAACGCATCATTAATCGGTAGAAATAAAATCGGCGATAACAGCAACGAGCCTTCCGCTTTTCACGATTACCAGACTGGTTTCCGTGTAGGTTTCCCGATTATAAAAGATAAATTGTTCTTCTTTACCAACGAAGAGATTACCCGACGTCAGGATCCGGTAATTTTAGGTGCAGGATCGTCTGACATGAAATTACTTACCTTAACTGAGGCACAGCAGATTTCAGACCGTATGAAAAATGCTTATGGGATAGATGCCGGTTCGTTCGGAGATTATAATATTTATTCGCAATCGAATAAGTTTTTTAACCGTTTAGATTGGAATATCAGCGAAAGCACCCAATTAACCATCAGAAATAACACCATTATTTCAAAAGCCACAAACTTGGAAAGAGATCAGTCTAACTTCAGGTTTGGGGGGATCGATTTCAGACAGAACAATAATCAGACATCAACAGTTGCCGATCTGAAAACACGTTTTGGGAATTCGGCGACCAACAACCTGATAGTTGGTTACTCTACTGTTCACGATTTCCGCAATCCGCTTTCTAATCCGGCATTGCCGCAGATCGAAATTGCTTCGAACGGGGGAACATTGTTTTTGGGTACCGACCGCGAGGCCAGTATTTTTAACATGAAACAGAATACTTTCGAGTTTACCGATAACTATACCTTCAGCAAAGGCAACCATACTTTTACCTTTGGTACGCACAATGAGTTTTACAACATCAATTATGGTTTCGTTAACTCATGGAACGGCCGTGTGGCCTATAGCAGTATTGCCGATTTCCTGGCCAACAAGCCAAACAGGGTGCGTACAAGTTATAACTACGATGATAATAGCCGTGATAATATTATTGCTAATCCAACAGCAGAGTTTAATGTAAACATGTACAGCGTTTATGGTCAGGATGAAATCCGCATCGGCGACCGTTTAAAATTAACACCAGGTTTACGTTTCGACATGACAAATCTACCTGATATGCCATCGTTAAGTACAAAAACAACCAATTCTCCGGTTGATGCAAATTACGGCACAACCTATACATATACTCAGCCTTCATCAATTACCGGGAAATTCCTGAATAAAATTCAGATTTCTCCACGTGTTGGCTTTAATTTCGATGTATTGGGCAACCAAAGTTTGATTGTTCGTGGTGGTACAGGTTTGTTTACCAGTCGTGTTCCTTTTGCCTGGATTGGTTATGCTTATTACAACAATGGTGTAAATTATGGTGCTTTCGATAAATCGTATGTGTATGCAAATGCAGACCCTACAAAAATAGTAACGCCTGCTGCTGGCTCAGATCCGATTAAAGATGCTTTAACCGGTAATGGCGAAGCGGGTTATGTAACCAAACAAGGTGTTAATGTTAAAGATGCTAAAGGTGCAACGCAGGTAGATTTAGTTGATAATAACTTTAAAATGCCAAAAGCATGGAGGAGTAATTTAGCCTTGGACTATAAAACAGACGATCAGTGGAAATTTACTATTGAAGGAATTTTTAGCCAGGTGATTAAAGATGTGCAGTTTCAGCAGATTAACTATGTTGATAACCCTACGTACATGGCTTATGATACCCAAAAACAACAGCCAATTTATTCAGGTACCAAAATCAATCCATTGTATACCAATGCTTACCTATTATCGAACACTGATAAAGGCTATAAATATAGCTTAACCGCTCAGGTGAGTAAATCGCTTCCTGTAGGTTTAGATATGATGGTGGCTTATACCTACGGAAGATCGAAAGATATTGCCAATGGTATCCGTAACTCAATGGAATCTAACTGGCAGTTAAACCAGGCGCTTAGTCCAAATAACCCAGGTTTGGCTTATTCTAACTTCGATATCCGCAACAGGATTATTTCGACCATCAATTACAGATTAGACTGGGCTAAAAATGGCAAATATGTGTCTAACTTCTCGTTATTTTTCAGTGGTCAGTCGGGCTCGCCCTATTCATTGGGTTTAGTTAATACCCGAATTAACGGAACCGGCCAAACCGTAAGTTTAATGTATATTCCGGCTGCAGGCGAAACCACTAAGTTTTTTGCCAATACACCTGATGGTATTGCGCAGGCTGCCGCATTTGATAACTACATTAACGGTGATAAATACTTAAGTACCCGTCGTGGCGATTTTACAGAGCGTAACGGTGCACGTACACCATGGAATGTTCAGGCCGATTTCCGATTCGCTCAGGATATTCAAGTAGCAAAAGGAAAACATCCACATGTACTTACTTTAACCTACGATATTATTAACCTGACTAATTTGGTAAATAAAGATTGGGGGATTCAGTATTTTTCTCCTAATACCTATAACTCAATGGCTAGTGTAGGCATTAAGGTGGCAACTGCAGGCACACCAACAGCATATCCGGTGTATACATTCGCACAAAAAGATGTGACCTCTTATTCAAAAGATTTCTTTGCCTCACGTTACCAGATGCAATTGGGATTAAGATATAGTTTCTAATCTTTTTTAATACATAAATGAAGCGGTCTGGCCAAAATAAGGTCAGGCCGTTTTTTGTTTTTTCTGTGGTCAGTCTTCACCCTGAACCGAGCTTACCGAAGGCAATTTAATTCAGGGTCTGTCTATAAGAAAGATGCTGACCACGAAGTAGCTACAAGACAATTGAAAATACTATTTTACTTGTAAAATAAATTCAGAATGACGTATATCCTCCATGAGTTGCATGTGTGGTAAGCGCATGACTAAATAGAAACAAGAGTTTTTGTTAACTGAAAGTTGGCATTAGGCTAACATGCACATCTTATCATTGCATCTATAAACCTAAAAATATTTATAGATAAATGAAACATCTCTACAAGATGAAGATGTGCATGGTAGCTTTGCTGCTATTGTGCCTCACGCCATATTTTACATGGGCGCAAACAAAGATTGCTGGTTTGGTTAAAGACGATGCGCAACAGCCAATTCCCGGTGTTAGTGTGCTGGTAAAAGGGACCAAAAAAGCTACCTCTACCGATTTATCGGGTCGCTTTACCCTCGATGCCAAAACAGGTGAAACACTTATTTTTAGTTCTATCGGATTTCTTCCGCAAGAGGTTCAGGTTACAGGTGCAAACCTGACCATAACTTTAAAAACAGATTCGAAAAACCTAAACGAGGTGGTGGTTACCGCTCTCGGTATCCGTAAAGAGAAAAGAAATCTGGGTTATGCCATTCAGGAAGTAAAAGGTGCCGACCTGGTAAAGGCCAGAGAAGCTAATCCGGTAAATGGATTGGTGGGTAAGGTTGCCGGCTTAACTGTTGGTGTATCTTCAGAGCTTTTGGGCCGTTCGTCGCTTTACCTTCGCGGTAACGATGTTAATTTAGTGGTGGTAGATGGGGTGCCCATTAATTCGGATACCTGGAACATCAATCCAGATGATATTGATACTTATACCGTACTTAAAGGCCCGGCTGCTGCGGCGCTGTATGGTTATCAGGCTTATAATGGCGCATTGTTAATCACTACTAAAAGAGGTAAACTGAGCGATAAAGTTTTTGCTGTGGAACTCAACTCGAGCACGCAGTTTAACAAGGGATTTATTGCATTACCAAAAAGTCAGGACGAATACGGACCAGGTGAGCACAGTGCCTATGCCTTTGGTGATGGAAAAGGTGGTGGTTTAAATGATGGCGATTATGATATCTGGGGACCAAAATTCGATGGGCAATTAATTCCACAGTACGATAGTCCTATTGTAAACGGTGTGCGTCAGGGTACGCCATGGGTAGCCCGTGGAAAAGATAACTTGAAGCGTTTTATCCAAACTGGATTGCTTTCTGCAAACAACATTGCGCTATCTTCTGCAACTGATAAGTATAATTTAAGGGTTTCTATTTCCAATAATTACCAAAAAGGAATAATACCGAACACACAATTAAATATCAACAATTTTAATGTGAGTGGTTCTTATAACATCAGCCCGAAATTAAGGGCTGAAGCTTATATCAATTACAGCCGTCAGTTTTCTGATAATATTCCAGATGTAAATTATGGTCCGAACAGTATTATTTATAACATGACACTTTGGGGCGGTGCCGATTGGAATATCGACGACATGAAAAATTACTGGCAGCCGGGCAAAGAAGGGATCCAGTCTATCTATGCCGAATACCAACGTTATCACAATCCTTATTTTATGTCGTATGAATGGTTGCGCGGACATCAAAAGAACGATATTAACGGTTATGCTTCATTAAACTATAATGTAATCAAAGGATTGGATGTATTGTTAAAAACACAGATTTCGACCTACGATCAGTTAAGAACCGAGAAAATGCCATTTTCTGCTCATCCTTACGGACGTGAAGAAGGTTTAGGCGATTACAGGGAAGACCGCCGTAGCATGTTCGAAAACAATACACAGTTGATTTTAAAGTACAACAAAAACATTGGCGATTTATTTGAGGTCAGCGCTTTTGGTGGAGGTAATGCCCGTAACTTCAGTTATAACTCGAGCTTTACCACAACCGATTATTTAAACGTTCCGAATGTATATAACTTCTCAAACTCTAAAAACCCGGTAAAAGCCTTCAATTTCAATTCTAAAATGTTGGTGTTAAGTGCTTTTTACTCAATTGATTTAAGCTTTAAAAAGTATCTGAATATCAACACTACTGGCCGTGTAGATAAAAACTCAGCGCTTCCTCCTGGCAACAACTCGGCATTCTATCCTTCGGTTTCGTTAAGCTCTGTAATTTCTGACTATGTAAAAATGCCTGCTTTTATTTCATTTGCAAAACTAAGGGCATCGTACGCAAACGTTAAAGATCCAGGTTTGGGTACGCAGGAATTTATAGGTGCAACGCCATTGCAAAGTTACCCAATTGGTTATGGTGCAGAATATACATCATCATATGGAGGTCCTGGTTATGGTCTTTCTTCACCATATAGCATCAGGCCAACCTATAATAACCAAACAGGTGCTTATTATACCAACAATCTTATCGATCTGAATGCGGTAAAAGCACAGAGCAGAACCAATTACGAAGGAGGTATCGATCTGAAATTCCTTAAAAACAGGTTAGGTTTCGAAGCTACTTATTTCAGGTATATTGATGGGCCGAAAATTATCAGGCAAAATATCTCAGCAGCTACAGGTTATCAAACCAATACCATCAACGGCCGTAAAACGCAAAACAGTGGTGTAGAGTTAAGTTTATCCGGCGCACCAATTCTGACTGATAAATTTGGCTGGGATGTGATGATCAACTGGTCTACCTACAAACAGACATATAAGGAACTTGCCCCAGGCGAAACATCAGTTGATCAGTTCTTTAAAACCGGCGACCGTATCGATAATATCTATGGTTCGGTATTGGCCAAAACGCCAAGCGGACAGGTGATCCATACCTCAAGCGGAACCCCAATTTCATTACTGGTAAACCAGCTGTTAGGCCATGCCGATCCAAACTGGGTGTGGAGTATCGGCAATAAATTCAGGTATGAGAATTTTTCTTTCAGCTTCCAGTTAGATGGTAAAGTGGGCGGCGTAATGCAAGATTACGTTAGGTTAAAATCCTTTCAGGGCGGTCGTCAGATCGAAACCATTCAGGGTAAAATGGGCGAGGCCAGATACCAGGATTACCTGCGTGTAAACGATCCAGCTTACAAAGGTACCTGGGTAGGTGATGGGGTGGTTATTGCCAATGGCGGTAAACTTAATTTCGATCCGGTTACAGGTGTAATTACCAATTACAGCGACCTTTCTTTTACATCAAACACTACTCCTCAATTATTGCAGGATTATCTGGGTGTTTTTTATGGTGCCAAAGAAAACACCATGATGAGCCGTACCTATGCCAAATTACGCGAAGTAACCTTTGGCTACCAGTTGCCCAAAAAGTTATTGGAACGCACATTTATCAAATCGGCCAATATTTCGGTAGTAGGGCGTAACCTGTTGTACTTTATCAATTCTACCTATAACGATGTGGATGTAGATCAGTATTCGGGTAGAGAAGGTACTTCTACGCTGCAAACACCCACTACAAGAAGTGTAGGTTTTAACCTTAATGTTACTTTTTAATCGCCAGAACATGAAATCAATATATAAAATACTGTTCCTCTTCATCATCGTTGCTGTTTGTGGCGGATGTAAGAAAGAATTTGAAGAAAATTTTAAAAATCCAAACCAGGCCGAAACCGTTCCGCCAAACTTATTGTTGAATGGTATTTTGTTCGATATGTATGAAGCACCGTTTTCGGGCTCGGAAAGGTGGAACCAGTACACGGCTGCCAATTATTTTTATTACGCAACCAATAACTATGATTGGACAGGTGCCACTTTAGATTATACGACTTTAAAAAATGTGGTAAAAATGGAAGAAGAAGCTAACCGTTTAGGTGGTGCAGTTGCGAAACCTTACCTGGCCCTTGCTAAATTCTTTAAAGCATATTTCTTTGTGAAAATGAGTTTGAAAGTGGGCGATTTGCCGATGACCGAAGCCTTAAAAGGTTTCGCTAACCTGACTCCAAAGTACGATACCCAAAAAGATATTTTTAAACAATCGTTAACCTGGTTAGAAGAATCGAACAACGATTTAACGGCTTTAATTGCTGCAGGCAACAAAGAATTAAAAGGCGACATCTATCTTAAAAATGACCTGATGGCCTGGCAAAAGGTAGTAAATACTTTTAAGTTGAGAACTTTGATTCAGTTGAGCGCCAAAGTAGATGATGCCGACCTGCAGGTAAAACAACAGTTTGCTGCGGTATTGGGTAATGCAACTAAATATCCGGTAATGGATAGCATGGCAGATAATCTGCAGTTTGTGTACAATGAAAGTTTTAATAAATACCCGAATAACAAAGATAATTTTGGTAACGATGCTTTGCGTTATAACATGGCTGGTACCTATTTAAATACCCTTTCGAGCTATAAAGATCCCAGGGCTTATATGGTTGCCGAGCCAGCAAGAGGAATAGCAGAAGCCAACGGTTATGCCATTACCGATTACCGCAATTTTATCGGTGCAAGCTCTGGTGAAGATCAGGGCGTAATGCTGGATAAGGTACAGAAAGGTTTATATTCGCTTATTGGCCGCAGCCGATACTACAGCGGTTATACTGCCGAAAATACCTTTATCATTTCTTATCCTGAACTGTGTTTTATTAAAGCCGAAGGCATTAACCGTGGCTGGGCTACTGGCGATGCTGAAAGCTGGTATAAAAAAGGGATCCAGGCTTCTATTGCTTTTTATGGCATTAAAGATGGCAGCAATGTGCTGACCTTTTTGAAAAAGGATGGTAAACTGGGCGAATTTGAAACCTTCAATGTAAACTTCACTTTCGAGACGGATTATTATGCACAACCTGTTATAAAATATGCAGGCAATACGGTTGCAGGTTTAACACAGATTCTTACCCAAAAATACCTGGCGTATTTCCGTAATTCGGGTTTTGAAGCTTATTATCAGTATCGCAGAACGGGTATACCAGAATTCCAGGTGGGGCCAGGTACAGGCAACAGCCAAAGGATTCCGAAACGTTTTCAGTATCCTGATATTGAAAGAACTACAAACGGCGAAAACCTAAAACAGGCTTTACTCCGCCAATATAACGGAACGGATGACATTAATCTGGCGCCCTGGATTGTTAAACCTTAATTGTTAATGATCTGATATTCAGTTTGAAGTATGAAAAACAATCCTCCGCTGTAAAGGGAGGATTGTTTTCTTAAATAATAATTGAATTAATTTTTGCATAAATAGTTTAAAAGCGCTAATATTGCACTCCCAAAACGAACAAGGGTATTAAGCTGCAAAGTGTAAATAAGCCTCGTTTTAGGAAACGACCAGTACTCCTTCTTAGCTCAGCTGGTTAGAGCATCTGACTGTTAATCAGAGGGTCGCTGGTTCGAGCCCAGCAGAGGGAGCTTCAAAACCCACAACGAAAGTTGTGGGTTTTTTGCGTTTGGGGCTGGGTGAGAAGTTTATCCTGAGCGCAGTCGAAGGGAGCCCAGCAGAGGGAGCTTCAAAAACCCGCAACGAAAGTTGTGGGTTTTTTGTGTTTAAGGCTGGGCGAGAAGTTTATCCTGAGCGCAGTCGAAGGGAGCCCAGCAGAGGGAGCAGAACCCGCAGCGAAAGTTGTCGGTTTTTTTGCGTTCTATGGAATTTTACATTTATATCCTCTATTCCCTTACTTCCGATATTTATTATGTTGGCTATACTAATGATTAGATGCGCAGGCTGGGTGAGCACAATGGATCTGAGCTGACAACTTTTACTTCTAAACACAGACCTTGGGCACTAAAAGCGGTATTCTCTTGTGGCGGGCAAGAGGTTGATGCAATACGGATCGAGAGGTTTATCAAAAGACAAAAGAGCAGGAGGTTGATTGAAAGGATGATCTGCGGTGAAATACTTAGAGGTCTACTCGCTCAGCTGGTTCGAGTCCCGCACGTGCGGGATTAATCAGAGGGTCGCTGGGGAGTAAGATCCCGATTCGTCGGGAAGCCCAGCAGAGGGAGCTTTAAAAAACCACTACGAAAGTTGTGGTTTTTTACGTTTAGCTCATTCTGAAATCGTTGCGTAGTGCAAATTTTCCCAACCATAATGTGCAAAGTCAATAGATTGCTATTCCATCATTAGGAAACGTCAATCAGAGGTTTGGATATTATACTGATATATCTTTTCACGAACTCTTGCTGGATCTCTCTTTCTTTATCTTCTCCCTGTGTTGCATACCCCATTTGGTCATTGCCTCTACAAGTTCCTCTAGGGTTTGGCTATATGGCAAAAGTTCATATTCTATAGTCACGGGATATCCCGATGTTACCTTCTTAACAATAAAGCCATTGGCTTCCAACTCCTTTAATTCGCTCGAAAGCACCCTTGCAGAAATCCCGGTTACCTGCCTTTGGAGTTCGGTAAACCTACTGTTGCCCCTTGCCATGGCAATGATGATCATCAATTTCCATTTACCGCCAATTACATACAGTGCATCACTTACCGCGAGCAAAACCTTTGTGCATTCCTCGGTAAATCCCTTGCCTTCTCCAGGTATTAACTTCTTTGTTTCCATCTTTATAACTTGAGTAACTTGATAACCTTTAGGTAATCACTAATAAATTGTAAGCAAATATACTTTAATTTTGTCAAACAATAAATAAGGAGATTCAATCAATAAAATTATGGCAATAAAAAATTTAAAAAAGATAATTATTATCGGACTTACCTCATTGGTAACACTGATGGTTAGCTTTAGCGGTTTTATGAAAGCAATTCATTCGCAGTGGTCGGTAGAAGGTCTGGTAAGATTCAATCTTCTCAATTCAGCAACCGTGCTGGGATTGATGGAGATGGCATTCATTATATTATTCGCTTTTTCAAAGACGATGCGTATCGGTTTCATTTTAATCAGTTGCTATTTAGCAGGTGCAATGGCGACTGAGTTATCGCACGATGGTTCTATGTTAAATCCAGGAATTCCCTTGGTATTAATCTGGGTAACAGCATTTCTGCGTGATGAATCGCTTTTCCTAGGTCCACCATCCACATTAAAATAAACAGGCAGATTAGCTCAATAGAAATATCAACAAACATTAATTTATATCATTATGACATTAGAAATTTTAAAAACAAAAGAAGAATTAAGAAACCTAATAGATGCCTACGCATCATTGGGAGATGAGAAAAAGATCGCGCAAATGATGGATGTATTCACGCCAGATGCCAATTACAAAGTTTATATGAACGGAGCATTGGTTGGAAATACAAACGGAAGGGATAATCTTGAAAAAGAATTTAGCGGCCATGCCTCGGTAGTAAAGACGTATTTTACCCTAAACGGACAACATACCGTGGAAATTGATGGTAATACGGCTACTGGAGTTTCTTTTACTCAGATCAAAATGATCAGGGAATCCGATGGAAAAGATATCCTTTCAGATTATAGCGTAAGATATGACGATAATTATATTTTTCAGGAGGGGAAATGGTTTATCAAAGAACGCGTTGCACACTTCTTAATTGTAGAGGCAAGAACATTAGGTAATTAGATAATCTTATCATCTCTGTCTTTTAGCTAGAGAACAACAATTTATGATATGTTGTTTTAAAATTAAGTCAATGAAATTTGCAAATTTGCATAATTTAAGCCATTTTTTTAATTATTCTAAATCATTCTCATTTATCCTTGAAATTCTAGTAAGGTCGTCAAGAAGGTTTCTAGAAAAGTAAATAGGCTTGAGAGCTTCAAAAACCACAACGAAATTTGTGGGTTTTTGCATTTAGGACTGGGCGAGAAGCTTATCCTGAGCGCAGGCGAAATTCTGCTTCTCTAACTCCTATTACCGCTCTTTGCCTGTCTAACCGCCTGATCTCCGGTTAAGTTAAGGCGATAAACAAAAGTTAGACGATATCTCGCTGCGTTTGGACTGTTTTCTTGAGTGATCTTGAAATCTTTTCCTACGGTAGTAGTGGAAAATCTTCGCAGGTTGAAAAGGTTGCTCACATCAAAAAGCAGACTTGCCTTATCTTTCAGGAAATTCTGAGCTATTCCCATATCAATAGCGTGTACCGCTTTCATATTATTCTGGGCATTATTGACTGCGCCGCTAAAATTGTATCGAGCCTGCAAGCTGGACTTGCTGGGCAATTTCACCTGAGCACCAAATCTCGAGGTGATCGTACTGCCTGAATAAGCGAAATCCTGACTTGCGTAAATCCCGGCCTGTCTAAAATGATAAGCATTAACTTCCATATTCATCTGTAGCCATTTGTAAGGATTATAAAGTATTGAAAGTTCTGCTCCCGAACGTTCTTCAAGGCTGATGTTGACCGGCATGGAAATAAAGAGCCCGTTTTCTCGGTAACTGTAATCAAGGATAACCCCAGTATTATGCTGGTAATACAAAGATGGATTGATAGTGAGTGTTCCGATGCGCTTCAACAAGCCTAGTTCGAAGACATTGGCATAGGACGGATTAAGATCTGGATTGCCTATGTACCTCGAATTGTAATCGGTGAGTTCGTTAAAGGGATACAGGCTGTAAAGCGACGGGCGGTTAATGCGTCTGCTGTAACTCCATTGAAGGGATGTGCCCTTGCCCAGTTCATAAGCCAAATGCACTGTCGGAAATAGCTTTACATAGTTTTTTTTATTGTCATATATTTCTTTCCTGTCGTTGATACTCACCTGTGTATATTCACTGCGAAGTCCTGCCTGGTAGGAAAAATGTTTGACCTTGCTTCTGAATTGCAGATAAGCACTACCTATAAATTCATTATAAGCCACGCCATTGTCTATATTATCAATGATGGTCCAAACGCTCCCTACTCTGCTTTCTGCTAAATAATTACTGCCTACTTTTCGGTTCTCACCCTTTACGCCGTATTCAAGTGTCGAATTACTATCTAATGGGATAACCATATCACTCTGGGCGGCAAAATCTTTACTCGAACCGATAGAAGTCGTCCTGATCTCAGGCCTTTGCTCTGGATATGGGCTTATTCTTTGAGTAGATAGATTCCAGTTTTTAGCGCTATTCCAGAAGTCATACTGCATATCTAAGGTTAATTTTTTGCCCGGTTTTTTGAAAAGCTTCGTATAGTTGAATTCAATCTGGTTATAATCTCTTTGCTCCCAGGATTCACCAGAACGGACAAGTGAGCTATCTGGAGCGGTGCTAAAATAATTATAGGCCAGTGTAGTTTTATCATGGTCTTTGGTTGCATTACGCAAATAGGCCATGGTAATGGTGTTTAAACTGTCAGGCTGGAAATCGGCACCAAAGTAAACCAACCGGCCGTCGTCATGCCGGTTCTCATCCTGCCTTTGGTTTAGCATGGAGTTTATGCCATTTTGATTTACGCTTTGATCGGTTTTGTATAGGCCTACATAGTCGGAAAAGCGCAGTCCGATGGTAGAAAAAAGATTTAATTTGTTTGATTTATAATTCAAGCTTGGCGAAAACCTAGTTTCGTTCGGGATACCTCCAACGACTCTTACCTGTCCGTTGAAGCCCCCTTTTTTATTCTTTTTAAGCACAATATTTATAATCCCTGCCGAACCTGAGGCATCATATTTAGATGAAGGATTGGCAATTACCTCTACTCTGTCAACCTGATCGGCAGATAACTGCCCCAAGGCTGTTCCGGCTGTTAAACCAGAACGCCGCCCATTGATGAGCACAAGCACACTGCTGTTGCCCCTAAGGCTTACTGCGCCGCCCGGAGCAACGCTTACCGATGGAACCCCAGAAAGCAGTTCAGTTACCGAACCCGATTGGGAGAGAATATCCTTTCCTACCTCAAAAACTTTTTTGTCCAGACTCAGGTTTACCGGCGATTTTATTGCCGTAACCGATACGTCTTTTAAAACTAAGGGATCAGGTTCCATTAAAATGGTTCCCAGATCAATTTTACTTTGGTCAGTATCTATTATCCGGCTTATTTTGCGGTAAGACATAAAGCTAAATTCGAGGGTAACTTTGCCTTGCAACATGGTGCTAACCGAAAACTTCCCCTTATCATCGGCCATAGCCGAGGCACCAGGTTTTCCTTCTGGGTTCAGGATAGCAATGCTTACAAATGGTATTTCTGCATTAGAAGATTTTTCCCTTATCTGGCCGAAAAACAGCCTTTGTTTCAACTGAGCTGAGGCATTTAATGAAAAGTAGATGATGAGCGTATAGATGATGGCAATATGTTTCATGCTGCAAGGTTAGCACGCCAAGGTGGGAGATCGATAAAAAAACATGCGAACGGCTCTATATCCTTTTGAAATGCACCTGCCCGAATGATCTTTATGCTACATTTGAATAATGAAACGCATACTCCTATCTGTACTTTTAACTATTTTGTTTTGTTCCTGTAAGCAGGAGGTGCTTTATGAAGAATATGATCCTGTTTTCAAAACAGGTGATAATGTAGCTTGGTCTGCGAAAAAGCTAAATGAAACGGGCTGGTCAAAGGACCGCGGCTTTACAGGCCACCATGTTTTCTGGGTCCGAGCGGATGTAAAACTAATTTCCAAACCTCCAAAACCCTTAGGGCTCCAGGTAGATGCTTTTGGCGCTCACCAGGTTTACTGGGACGGGGTTAAAATCGGCCTAAACGGAAAACCCGGGTCCCCATCAAGCAAAGAAGTTCCAGGAACAGAAGCAATGTGTTATCTGATCCCGGATTCGCTTTCCGGTCCAGGTATGCATAAGGTAGCTTTACGAAGTACACAGTTCGGTTATCCCAGGCTTCAGCGGGGAACAGGTTTAAAGCTCGATAGCTATGTCAATTTGATTAGAAGGCCACTGATGATTTCTTCGTTAATGTTTGTTATGGCCGGGGCTTTTCTTGTTGCTTCATTATACTATTTTTTTTTGTATTTCAACAGCCATAAAAAGCAATACTCGGTGCTTATCTTTTCGATAATCTGCCTGCTTTTCTTTTCGCTTCTGGTTATGGAATACCTTAAATTTTACATCGAAATTCTCTATACAGATTTTTTTATCCGCTTGAAAATTATCGGGTGGCTAACATTTTCCATTTCTTTACTCGTGCCGCTTTACTTCTGCATTGAGTTTGCGATAAAAAGAAAACACATTCTTCTTTTGCTGCTTTTTTGCGTGCTTTTGTTTCTGTTCATCAATAACTATGGACATTATGATCTTTCGGCGATGTATTACAGCAGAGCGATGTGGCTGGCGATGATGATTATTGCTGCAAATGCCATTTATAAAAAGCAAAAGGGTGGCCTGCTTGTAATGATAGGTGTTTTAGTCAGTGCAGGAATGAACTATTACCTGCTTTATGATTTTGGCATATTCATATTTTACACTTTCATTGTGCTGTCGATGCTTTACCTCCATACCATTAGAATGAAAAAAATAGAACAGGAACATTCTGACTCTCTGTTGCTTTCTTCCAGATTACAGCTTGAACTGATCAAGAAAAATATACAGCCTCATTTTATCAAAAACACTTTAACCTCACTAATGGACTGGGTAGAAGAATCGCCAAAGAAAGGAGCTGAATTTATTCAGGCACTGGCCAGCGAATTTGACATCATGAATTCAATTGCCGAACAGAGTTTAATCCCAGTCAGGCAGGAAATCCTGCTTTGTCAGATGCATCTGAAGGTTATGGGCTTTAGAAAGGAAATCCTTTATATTTGGGAAGAAGATATTTTAGAGTCAGAAAGTATCCCTCCTGCCGTTATTCATACCCTTTTGGAAAATGGGATTACCCACAATATGCCACAGAGGAATGGAACCATTACTTTTAGGCTTACTTTTATAAAAGCTGCAGACTATCGCGGATATATTTTTGAAACAATCGGAGAAAACAGGGAGGTAAGTGAAGGCAGAAATGGCGGAAATGGTTTCAAATACATCAGGGCCAGGCTGGAGGAAAGCTATCCGGGCAAATGGGAGTTCAGTTCCGCGGAAACCGAGCAGGGATGGTCAAGTAAAATTAAAATCAACAGCTGAAATGAGGATACTGATTATAGAAGATGAAGCGCGCATTGCCAGGAGGCTGGAGAGGATGGTGGGAGCTTATTTTGAAGGAAATGTTGTCGTCCATAGCTGTGATTCGCTAAAAAAAGGAGTCGATTTTCTGGAAAAAGAAACCATTGACATTTTACTGCTTGACTTAAATCTTAACGGAAAAGACGGGTTTGATATCCTACAGGCCTTTACCGTACGATCTTTCCAAACTATTATTGTTTCTGCAAATACCGAGAATGCAATGCGGGCATTTGAATTGGGGGTATTGGATTTTGTACCGAAACCTTTTGATCAGGAAAGGCTTTCGCTTGCCTTGAGCCGTGCAACAACTGGCAAAAAAGACATAAATAATTCGCTCCGGTTTCTTTCGGTTAGGAAAAATGGTAGCATTCACCTTATAGAACTTGCTCAGCTTAAGTTTATTAAAGGCGCGGGCATTTACAGTGAACTTCATCTGCTCGATGGCAGCAGCTTACTTCATGATAAGGGGCTAGATGCACTGGAGAAAATCCTGCCACCAGCTTTCCAGCGTATACATAAATCTTATATCGTTCAGATCAGCCAAACAGAGGTCATCTTGGTTTCTTCAGGAAGCAAATATTCATTGCGGCTCAAAAATGCAGAAATTATACCCATTGGCCGCTCAAGATACAGGGCTTTTAAAGCGGCTCTGGAGCCGAGAGGCGATGAAAATGAAATTGGTTAACTAAGAGCCTGTTTAAAATTGATATAAAATGTTTAGACTATCTGGCATAATTTACCCTACTTTTAATCACTTCCCCAGGCATTTCATATTTTAAATTCCATTCTTTCATGAATTAGTATAACAAAATTGCAATAAATTCCCATCTGGGAATCCTTGGTTCTACAGCCAAAACCTCGTTATTACCGTAAAACCCGTATGATTTCTCAAAATTGTGAATATTGCAATGATTTCTCCTAATGGCCTGTAAATTTTTTATTTATATCGATGTTTTCCGGCGGTGAATCCCAAATCGTTGCAATATTGTTAAGGTTGGTAAAGAGATTTTTCAAAAAATATAGCGTCTCGGAAGCAGAAGACGCAACGAAAGTTGTGGCTTTTTTTGTTTAGGACTGGGCGATAAATTTATCCTCATTTCAGATGGAAGAGCTAAGGAATTCATATTTTGTGTGAAAATTATTAAGTATATTCCCTACTAATTAGCTGGTAATAACTTTTAAGACTTGGTTGGTTTAAAAAATAATATTATGAAATATTTAATTCTGATTTTGTGTTTTTTAAGCTCGGAAGTGAAGCAGGATAAAAATGTCGAAACTTTTTTTCTATGCCGAAGCTATTACGATCAGTCTCTAAAACGTAATGTTTTTACAAGTGTCGATGAGATGCCCCTTTGTCCAGGTGGTATGCGCAAGCTTTCCTCATTTTTTGATAAGGTTAAATATGACGGAAGTTTTAACAACAGCGGTTGGCAACATGAAGTAGACCTCAATTTCGTAATCGATGAAAAAGGTTGTATAATAAATGCGGGCATAGATAAGAAAAAAACAGAAGAATATTCGAAGTTAGATTTGGAGTACATTCGCGCCGCAAAGAAAATGTCCAAATGGAAACCAGCCAAGTGTAATGGGAAAGCAGTACCCTATAAATTCAGCACTACTTTTAGGATAACTCCACAATAGGACAGATTATCCATAATCTTTAATTTAAAGATGGTATGAAAAGAACTATTCGTCCTGATTAGGAACTCTAACTCGTCTTAGCGTCTCGCTAAGGCCATATTCCCATATTCTTTCATAAAGCAAGATAACCTTACCACGGATCAATATCAGGTTAACCACATTCAAATAAATCCCAACAATAAAGGGCAAGCGACAAATTTTGGCGCTTGCCCTTTATTATTTAATTGATTATAAGTTACCCCTGGTGCTCAGGCGTTCCATTTGGATCCATCCATACATATTCCCAATGGTGTCCATCCAGATCGTCGAAACTGTGTTGGTACATAAAGCCATAATCGGTAGCCGGATTAGGGATGGTTGCGCCAGCAGCTACTGCTTTATCCACCATTTCGTTAACCGCATCTTTACTATCAGCCGATAAGGCGATAGAGCACTCTACCGCTTTGTGGGCATCAATAATTTCTTTTTGCGTAAAAGTTTGGAAAAAGGGCTTGGTAAGCAGCATTACATAAATGGTATCGCTGATGATCATGCAGGTTGCTTTCTCGTCGGTAAACTGAGGGTTAAAAGTATAACCAAGTTTGGTGAAAAATTCTACCGACTTGTTAAGGTCGCTAACGGACAGGTTCACGAAAATTTGAGTTGCCATATTGTTTTCTGATTTAGTTTATTCAAAGGTATAATAAAGCCATCCAGGTATTAATGTGTAAAAACGACAAGTTAAGGGGTTAAACGCGACTTAGATGACGAGACATCTTAAAAACCAAAAAGGAGGATGCATTTCGAACATGCTCCTTCTTTTATTTTCTATTAATCAATAAATTGTATCTGTTGTACCAAATAGGCTTTCCCAAATTTCTGCGGATCGTGTACCACTGTCGCTGTAATGGCCTTCCATTTTGGTCGCTGTCCTTTTTGCCAGTTCGCACGAATTTCCTGTGCATTTAGCCAGATTTCTTCAAGTTCGTTCTGAACGGTGCTGTTTGTGTAAGTAAGCTGCAACTTGTCTGGAATTAAATAATAATCGTCACCTGTTTTGCCCATTCTTATTACCGGTCCGCCGGGTATATATGAAGTAATCAGCTGAACTGGAAAAGATTCAGTCCCTTTGTATTGCGTTTTGTTGATAACCTTTTCGAACACAAAAGAATAACTTGGACCATCTTGAAGTGGGGGATCATAGACCTTAAATCTGGCTTTAACACGGTAAGTATAGCCTGGTTCTCTTTGGTCAAATTCTTCAAGAGAAGCACCCGCATTCACATTATCTGGATATTTTAAAAGCAGGTCCTTATCAGAGGCATAACGGTGGTCAACAAGCAATTCAACTTCCTGCCCGTTTTTTAAGTTCAGCGGACCATATCTTTCCGATTTTTTACAAGAAACAAATGTGAAAACAATTAATAGAATGAGTAGATTTTTCATCGGTGAGTGATTTTTAGATTAATGGTTGATCGTAAAACGTAAAAATGCCTATGGACGCTACAAAATATTGAAAGTTTTGCGCCATGCCCTAATTTAAGCGCTTGGTTATTGAACATCCTGATTTGGCAATGAAATAATTATTGATATTCCAATGCCTCAATATGGTTGATTTCAGGTTATTATTAAATATGTGTACACCTATTTGTCTAAACCTTGAAATGTGCTAATACTCCCGTGTTTTGTATAAATCGGTCTTAGCGCTCCACAATACTTTTGTTATCAATATTTAACAAAGAAAAAAATGTCGAAAATAATTTTAATTACCGGTGCCTCACGTGGCTTTGGTAAAATCTGGGCAAAGGCCCTTTTAGAGCGTGGCGATAAAGTAGCTGCAACTGCAAGAAATACAGCTGATTTAAACGATTTGGTAGAAACTTATGGTGATGCAGTGTTTCCGCTTCAGCTTGATGTTAACAATAGAGATGCCTGTTTTGCAGTAGTTGAAAAAGTAAAGCAACATTTTGGCCGCATTGATGTATTGATCAATAATGCTGGGTTTGGTTTATTCGGTGCAATTGAAGAAACCACTGAACAACAGGCCCGTGCACAAATGGAAACCAACTTTTTCGGATTGCTTTGGGTAACCCAGGCTGTTGTTCCGGTAATGCGCGAACAAAAAGCCGGACATATTATTCAGGTTTCCAGCTTCCTGGGCTTGGTGAGCTTGCCTGTATTGGGTTTATACAACGCATCTAAATACGCAGTAAATGGCTTAAGCGAAACGCTGGCTCAGGAGGTAAAAGGTTTTGGCATTAATGTAAGTTTAATCGAACCAAATGGTTTTTCTACCGATTGGTCGGGTGCTTCTGCTTTTCAAACAGAACCAATAGAAGTTTATGCACCTGTTAAAAAAGCATTTTTTGATGCTTCAACACCCGATAGTTGGGGTAAACCAGAAGCAACAGCACCTGCTGTATTGGCACTGATCGACAGCCCTAAACCTCCGTTACACTTCTTATTGGGCAAGGTAGCTTTGCCAGGAGTTAAACAGGTTTATGCAGAGCGCCTGGCCGAATTTGACGAATGGGCAACGGTAGCTGTTGATGCGCACGGTCATTAATAAATCATTTAAAATCTTTAACTACAGGCTGTACAGGGTAATTGTGTAGCTTGTAGTTAATCACCATTTAAAGGAATGAAACACTATAAAAATTTGGCCGAATTACATAGAGAAAATGCCTTTCCGCCGCCCGAGAACCCATTGTTTAGCATTTACAAATGCGACCATATGTGCACCATGGGCGACCGCGAATTTACCAGCGATTTCTATATGATCTGTTTTAAAAAAATCATTGCAGGTCATATCCTTTATGGGCGTACAAAATACGATCACGAGAGTGGATCGATGATGTTCTTTAAACCTCATCAGGTAATTGAAATGAAAAACCTGGAACTGGATGAAGATGGTTTCCTGATTTTTGTACACGAAGATTTTTTGAATGGACATATCTTACATGATACCATCAGAAAATACCACTACTTTGATTACGAAACTAATGAAGCGCTACATCTCTCGCCTAGCGAAGAAAGCACGGTATGGGAACTGTATCATAAAATTGAAACCGAATACCGCAACAACCAGGATGAATACAGTCGTGAACTGATTTTAGCTAATGTAGATACTTTACTTAAATACAGTCAACGTTTTTACAAAAGACAATTTCTTAATCGTACAGAGATTTCGGGCAAAACAGTAACCAGATTTAATGAAGAAATAAATAAATATGTTGCCAACGGATTATTGGCCACTAAAGGTTTGCCATCAGTGCATGATATGGCCGAACGTTTAAATATTTCGGCGGGCTACTTAACAGATGTTTTAAAACAGGAAAGTGGAAAAACGGCCTTAGAGCATATTCATATTTACCTGATATCTGAAGCAAAAAATCGGTTGATTGGTGAAAATAGGTCGGTTTCAGAAATCGCTTATGCATTGGGATTTGAAAACCTCTCTTATTTCTCGCGGTTGTTTAAAAAAGAAGTGGGGATTAGCCCGAATACATTTAAGAAGCAGTTGCTGAATTGATGTTTTAACCGCAAAGCACGCTAAGAGGAGGCGCAGAGATCGCAAAGTTAGGAGGAATTTTGCTTTGTAAACAGACTACTGTTGGCGCCGGGTGCTATTGATTTGTAATCCGTTTTAACTATTTATTTGTCCCGCAGATTTAAAAAATTAACGCAGAGGACACCAAGGCATGTTTTGTTCCTTTTGCAAAATAGATTTCGGACTTCCGACTAATCGATCATCCGTCTTTCATTATTTAACCACTAAGGCACCAAGCGCACAAATGGGTATTTCTTTTAGCAATAGACTCCGGACTTCCGACTCCAGACTTCGGACTAATCCACCTTCCATCCCTTCAGACTTTTCGTATCAGCTTACTTACATGACTTTCATCAACGAGTCCAAATTCAGCAGCAATTTGTTTTAACCCAAATCTTCCGCTTTCTATTCGTTGTTGAATTAAATTTTGACGGTAATCGTGGATATATTGACGTAAGGTTATACCTGTATTTCTTTTAAAATAAGGGCCTATGTAATCTTCTGAAAGATTGAAATGTGCCGCCATTACATTCGCTTTTAAATTTTTAGGCTGGTAAATGTATTTGTGCAGGTAACAGAAAATGGCTTGAATATCTTTCGTACGTTGTGCAGTGCTTTTAATTTCGGGCATGTTGCGCTGCATGATGGCAGAAAGCACTAAGATCTGTGTCCAGATTAAAGCTTCATTTTGCAACATGTTTATGTTGAGCGATAAGATTAATGTAATAATGTTTTCTACAATCGATTGGTCGGCGGGATTAAACTTAAAGCCAAGGGAATGTGTTTCCCGGCTTTTGATGAGGTATTCTAAATGCTGTATTTGGGTGAGGTTAACTTCTTTCTGATGAATGTATATATCGGTAAACTTGATATAAATGAAATATGTTTTTTCATCAATTTCGAACCTATGATTATCATCCGGGCTGATTAAGAAGAGGTTTCCTTTTTCATAAACAATTGGGAATTCATTAACGATATGAGAGCCAGATCCATTTTTAATGTAAATCAGTTCGTAATGGTTGTGCTGATGTACAGGGTGTTGCCATTTGCTTACTTCAAATGCTGAAATAACAATGGGTTGAAATTGGACGTATCGCTTCATCATAGATTTATACAAATCTATCATACTATTTTACAAAAACATATCTCTGGTTTGTCAGGATCTTTATAGTAAATGAATCAATTTAAATATAAAGAGATGAATAACAATAAAACAGCACTGGTTGTGGGTGCAAACGGGGTAATTGGAAGTAATTTAATTAGTTATTTAGAAAGTCTTGGCGATTGGGGTATTATCGGTTTATCGCGTCGGGGTGGACAGGATACGGCTAAAACAAAATACATTTCTGTAGACCTGCTCAATCCAGAAGATAGTAAAAGGCAATTAAGTTCCTTAACCAAGGTAACCCATATTTTTTATGCTGCGTACCAGGATAAGCCTACATGGGCGGAGTTGGTTGCACCCAATTTAGCTATGCTTGTAAATGTGGTTAACTCTATTGAAAGTATTGCAAAAGACTTAAGACATATTAGTTTAATGCAAGGCTATAAAGTATATGGAGCGCATTACGGCCCTTTTAAAACACCAGCAAAAGAAAGCGATGGCGGACATATGCCCCCAGAATTTAATGTAGATCAGCAGCAGTTTCTTGAGGCTCAGCAAAAGGGTAAGCAATGGAGCTGGTCTGCGCTCCGTCCATCAGTGGTTGCAGGTACTGCATTGGGCAATCCAATGAATTTAGTTTCTGTAATTGCAGTTTATGCATCCATATCGAAAGAATTGGGTTTGCCATTGCGCTTCCCTGGTAAATTAGGGGCTTATGATAAGCTTTTGGATATTACTGACGCTGGATTATTAGCTAAAGCAACCGTGTGGGCGGCAACAAACCCTGCATGTGCTAATCAGGCTTTCAATATTACCAATGGCGATCTGATCCGATGGAATGACCTTTGGCCTAAAATTGCAGGTTATTTTAAAATGGATATTGCCCCTCCACTTCAAATGCCTCTGCAAACCATCATGGCTGATAAATCGGCTTTGTGGACACATTTGCAAGAAAAACATAACCTGGTTAAACACAGTTATGAAGAAGTGTCTTCATGGGCCTTTGGTGACTTTGTTTTTTCATGGGACTACGATTTCTTCTCTGATGGTACCAAAGCCAGGCGAATGGGCTTTCACGAGTATATCGATACTGAAAAAATGTTTTTCGATCTGTTTGATGAACTTAAACGCAAAAGCGTTATCCCGAGATAGTTACATCATCTATCTTTTATTTGTCTTGCTGACGCTGAACTTTATTCAGCGTCTATTTTTATTGTAGAATTAATGTTCTTATAATTTAGATATTTGCAGCTGCAAATAATTTAACTGATGAAACCCTACCTGCAACTTTTCGATTTTTCTAAGAAAATAAATTATAAAACCGAAATTCTTGCGGGTTTAACGGTGGCCATGACCATGATTCCCGAATCGTTATCATTTGCTATTCTTGCAGGTTTTCCTCCTTTAACAGGTTTATATGCTGCTTTTATCATGGGTTTGGTAACCGCAGTTTTAGGTGGAAGGCCAGGCTTGGTTTCTGGTGGGGCAGGTGCAACGGTAATTGTACTTATTGCTTTAATGAAAAGCCAGGGCATAGAGTATGTTTTTGCAGCAGTGGCTTTAGCAGGAGTAATTCAGATTATGGTGGGGTTGTTTAAGCTTGGGAAATTTGTCAGGCTGGTTCCGCAGCCTGTAATGTTCGGCTTTGTTAACGGTTTGGCGGTTATTATTTTTATGTCGCAGTTAGAACAGTTCAAAATCCTTGTTAACGGCAGGATAGCGTGGTTAAGTGGTACTCCTTTGTATATTATGTTGGCTTTGGTATTGCTCACGGTAGCAATAGTGATTATCCTCCCTAAAATAACCAAAGCCATTCCATCCTCACTAGTGGCTATTATTGCGGTTTTTCTGATTGTTTTATGTTTTGGAATTGACACTAAACTGGTTAAGGATATTGCTTCAGTAAAGGGTGGGTTTCCTCCATTTCATATTCCTGAAGTACCGCTGAACCTGGATATGCTCAAAACCATTTTTCCTTATTCACTCATTATGGCCGGTGTGGGCTTAACAGAAGGCCTGCTTACCTTAAATCTGGTTGATGAAATTACAGAAACTAAAGGGAATAGGAACAGGGAGAGTATTGCACAAGGAATTGCCAATATTGCAAACGGCTTTTTTACGGGTATGGGTGGCTGTCCAATGATTGCCCAAACGCTGGTTAATCTTTCAGCTGGTGCGAGGGCAAGGTTATCGGGTATTATTGCGGCCTTAACTATACTGATTATTATTTTGGTAGGTGCTCCTGTAATAGATCGTGTACCTATGGCGGCCTTGGTTGGTGTAATGATGATGGTAGCCATTGGCACTTTTGAATGGATGAGCTTTAAAGTGATTAATAAAATGCCTGTGCAGGATATTATCATCGGTATTCTGGTGGCTGTAATTACAATTTGGCTGCATAACCTGGCCCTTGCTGTATTAATAGGTGTAATTATTTCGGCACTTGTTTTCGCCTGGGAAAGTTCTAAACGGATACGTACCAGTAAACATATCGATGCCGATGGGGTAAAAACCTACGAAATATTCGGTCCTCTGTTTTTTGGATCGATTGCTAATTTTAATGAGCTGTTTGATGTAGCCCACGACCCTCAGCATATCATAATTGATTTTAAGCACAGCCGTGTATTTGATATGTCGGGCATTGATGCGCTGAATAAGCTAACTGAACGCTACAGGTCAGTTAATAAGAAACTCCAGTTAAAGCACCTGAGTAACGACTGTAAGCGCTTGCTAAAAAATGCTGATCAGATTATAGCAGTAAACATAATAGAAGATCCTACCTACCGGGTGGCTACTGAAAGATAAATTAATTTAACCCTTCGTTTACGGTATAAACCACCATTGCCGCCCGGTTAATTTTTGCATACTATAATAAGGGTAATGGTTATGCTCGTGCCCGAACAATTACAAGCAGTTTAATTTTACTGCTTTCGCCATATTTCAGGTTTTTACTAAAACGTTTAAGTATTTTAAGAAATTACAACATAAAATTGTTCGAATTATTGTAATTCTTGGCTAAAAATATCCTTTTATGCTGTTTTATAGGATGTTAATTTTTTAAAGTATTCTGATAATATTTATTTTTTTACCTGTCTGGATGACAATTATTTTAATAGAATTAAATATTATTGCCCGGTTTTATAAAAATTTCATAAAAATGACAATTTGTTATTAAAACGTTTTAGTATATTATATATTTGAGTTAACCAAATACTAAATTTTATGAGAATACCTAACTACTACTACAGAAGTACCTATCCTTTTAACCTGGGATATATCTTGCCGTTTCCAAAAAAATAAGTTTTAGAAATCATTTTTTTACCAATTAAAGATCCATTAACTATGCGATACTTATGGGCGTGCCTTGTTTTTTTTGCCGCGTTTACATTAAACGTTTTACCTGTTTTTTCTGCGGGCAAAAAACTTCATAAAGGCCTAACAATTAATTATTTGATCTTTCAGGATACGACAAAAATTAAGTTCGTGTCACAGAAAGATTCATTACGAAAGGATAGCCTCGAGCAGATCAGGAAAAAAACAATTTACAACAAATTGTCTGGTGGTGTACAAAAAGAAACCAAAGATCTGTCGCTCTTCCCTGCTATTTCATTACAGCAAAACTTAAAGGGCAATTTTGCTGGTCTGTATGTTCAGGAGCCATCAGGCGAGCCTGGCTCTATCCAGAATATGTTTATCAGAGGGGCAGCAATGCCGCTATTGTCTAAAAAGGATTTATATGATGCACAGCCACTGGTTGTGCTTGATGGAATCCCGTTAGTACGTGAACATCCTTTTGCTTTTGATACGCAACAATTCGATTTTAATCGAATCGGCCCTGCAACTAATTTATTGGCAGGTATTGATATGAATAATATCGCATCCGTAGAAGTGCTTAAAGATTTAGCATCTACTTGTATTTACGGGCCAAGGGGTGTGAACGGCGTAATTGTTTTAACTTCTAAAACAGCTGTTGGTAAATATCGCGCCATATCCTTCAATTCATATATAGGAATGGTGCAAAAGCCAACTGTAAATACCATCAATGGTAAATATGAAAATGAGTTTAGACAGCGTTTTTATGATGTTTATACCACCAACGGAAGGTATTCTGATGATGAGGAGTATCCGGTATATTTAAGTGATTCACTAAATAATATATATAGTGGAAAATCAGACTGGACTGATTTATACTATAAAAACGCTTTAATATACGGTGTTAATTTTTCTCTTGCCGGTGGTACCGACAGGGCGAATTTTAGGTTTGCATTGGGCAACACCAAAAGTAAAGGTGTAGCGGATGATACGGGTATCGACCGTTATAGTGCCACTTTCAATATCAATATGAAGCCAACCAAATGGTTGCTGTTCTCCACAATGATTAATGCCAACAGGTTAAACCGCAATAGAAATAAAAGCTTGCGCGATCGGTTTACACAGCTTAATTATTTTCCTGATCTGAGTGCGCCACTTCCTCCAAATAAGGATTTCTATGGGTCTTATCTGCAGCAGTATACCAAGGGTTTTGATGATAACAAAACAAACAGTATTCAGGGCTATGCCAAATTAGAAGGAACTTTTGGCAAATTTAAAGTGATTTCCTCTTTTAATGCTGATTATAGTGAGGGCTACAGAGATGTTTTCTATGCCAGAACGCTTTTGCAGGGAAACAGTTACGCATCCAATTATTATGGTTTTAGCCAAAGATTAATAGTGGATAACAAGGTGACTTACGATTTAAATCTGAATAAGGTTCACGATTTCCATTTTGCCTTGGGACAATCCGTGCAATGGGATATTTATAAATACAGTAACGCTTATGCCTATAAAGGTGTTAACGATTACATCAAAATCAATTTGCTCGATTCGAAACCTAAAAACGATAACGGTTCGGATAATGGAAATTACTTAACTCCTGTGGCTTTCCCGAGAGAATTGACCTATCGTTTTCTTGATAAAACGGAAGATAACTTATTGTCTTTCTATGGAAAAGCCGATTATTCATTTAATGAAAAATACTTCTTGTCAGCCATATTACGTTTAGATGGCTCTTCAAACGCACAGCCAACAAGCCGCTGGTTTTATTCGCCAACTATTTCTGCAGCATGGAATATCAAAAATGAATTTTTGAAAGATAACAGGCTCGTTGATGATTTAGTATTACGTGCAAGCGTTGGTAGAATGGGACGTACGTTTAGTTACGATAATTATGCGCAGGGTCCACAATATACAGCCTCGGTTGGCTATACCGGTAATTTAACCGTGCCAGGATATAATGCGTTTGGTGTTTTAACCCGTTCTTACCAATTTGGTTGGGTAGGTTATGGTGTGCCATGGTCGTATTCTGATCAAGTTAATATTGGTGCTGATGCTGCGCTGCTAAAAAACCGTCTTCACCTTTCTGTTGACTTGTATAGCAAAACCGATAAAAATCAATTAATTGGTATTCCGGCTTATGCTGAATATGGTTACAAACAATCTATCGAAAGTGGTATGTCTGTTAATAATATGGGCATTGATGTAACCATTAGCGGTCAGGTAATAGCGAAAAGTAAATTTTCATGGAGTTCTGCCTTAAACTTTAACCACAACTCGAACGAACTGAAGGCATTGCCTAGAGGATTGGATCAGCTGATTGTAGGCAACAGGTTTTTAAAGGTTGGCCAGCCGGTAGACCAATATTGGTTATTGGTTAACAACGGTATTTATACCTCAGATGCTGATGTGCCGGTGGTTAACGGACAAAAATTAAAATATAAAGGAATCGCTTTAAAAGCTGGTGATCCACGTTGGCAAGATCAAAATGGCGATAATACAATTGATGATAATGATAAAGTATTAAAAGGACATTCTTTGCCAACCATTGCGGGTGGTTTTGATAACAACTTTAAATATGGCAATTGGAGTTTAGGTACAAGCTTTTACTTTAATTTAGGTAGAAAGCTAATCAACCAGGAAATGGCTAGCCGTTTCGATTTTGTAAACCGCGAAGGTAATACTGATATCAATTCTGTTAAAGAAATCACCTTCTGGGAAAAACGTGGAGATTACTCAAAATATCCACTTTATAACCCTTGGAGTACCGTAATTCCGTATCGTGCAGATCAGGATCTTTTCTTGGAGAATGCTTCATTCTTAAAATTAAGGCAAGTATCATTAGGTTACGAACTGGGTAACTTGCTCAATAAGAAAAACATCAAAATCAGCAAATTCTTCGTATACGGTTCAGTGAGTAACATTTTCACCATCACACCTTACACCGGTCAAGATCCTGAACTGGTTAGTTACGACGGTATCGATACCGGTTATGGCCAACCCATCCCAAGAACATATACCCTAGGTGTTAAAATGGATCTATAAGATGAAAACAAGAACTAACAATACATCAAGCGAGATGAAAAATATATTATACATACTTCTGATTTCTGTGGTAGCCTTTTCCAGCTGTAATAAAGCTTTAGAAACAGATTCTACCAGAGTTGTAGGCGAAAAAAATGCCTGGAATACGGTAGAAGATGCCCGCTCGGGAATTTTGGGTGTTTATGCCTTAACGCGCGCTGCTTTATCAGACAATAATGGGCACTGGATTTACGGTGATGTAAGAACCGGAGAATTTTTAAGCCCAAAAAGACAGGATCTGAAAGCGGTTATTGGCAATAATTTAAATGCTTCATATCCAGTGCTCGAATCGTTATCTGATTGGACAAGGTTTTACGCCATTGTAAACGGTGCCAATGTTTTCTTAGAAAATATTGCGCATGTTAAAGAAACGGATAAACGTTACACGAGCAATAACATGACCGTTGATATTGCACAAGCTAGATTTTTAAGAGCCTTTGCCTATTTCTATATGGTTAGGATTTGGGGTGATGTACCATTTATTACTTCATCGGATGAAGGTAAATTTACGAATAAGCCCCGCGAAAGCCAAGCCAGGATATTAGCATGGGCCGAACAGGAAATTTTAAAAGCAGCGGCTGACATGCCATTTATCTATAGTGGTGGTGATGTACAACAGCCAACTGATTATTACAATGAAACTTCGGGAAGATGGGGCGGAGCTCTGGCAACAAAAGTGACAGCCTACGCGGTATTAGCGCATTTAGCAGCCTGGAATAGCGATTATACCAACGTTGCTAAATATGCCAAGTTTGTTGAAGATAATTATGGCAGGAGTGCTGGCGGTTTTACCTCAACTGGTGACTTATCAAATTCTAACGGATTCTTCTACAATAAAAATACCAGGCAGATGTTCGGTTTCAACTCCGACTATGGGCATGTTGATGGTTCATCAACAGGACATATTGAAGAGTTAACCTTAGCGGAGCCGGTTATGACTAAATCAATTCCAGATATTTATCTTCCCAAAGATTCGATTCTGAAATATTTCAATATTGGAAAAGACCAGAGGTTTGCTGTTGATACTTTAGGACAGGCTAAATACGATGGGAGATATTTTACAAATCTGAACGGTAAGTATCCAATTTTCAGTAAAATTAAAGTGATCCAGGGCGGGTGGAACTGATCCGAACTTCAGATATTTTACCAGTGCTTTGATTTTTACCCGCCTGGAAGATATTATTCTTTTGCGTGCTGAGGCATTATCCGTTTTGGGCGATCAACTTGGTGCAATAAATGAGTTGGTAAGTGTTCAGGCAAGAAGGTATGAAGAAGGTACCGGATTCACTTTCAATCTCGGTACGGATGATATTATAAAATTAATCTTCGAGGAGCGTCACCGCGAATTGTTGGGCGAAGGCTCAAGATGGTATGATTTGATCCGCTACAACAAGATCAAACAAAACGATGCCAAATTTATGAACCTCATTAATTCTGGCGGAATTTACTGGCCAATATCAAGGAGGCTTATTTCTCAAAATAGTTTATTAACCCAAAATGCTTACTGGCGCTAATGATAACGGATATGAAAAATTCAATAAAATACATGAGCGCTTTAGCAATTTTATCGTTGCTAACGCTAATCCATTCGGCTTGCAAAAAAAACGGAGGGTTTTATGATGCTCCAGAACAGAATGTAACGTTTGCCGGAAATACTTACGAGTATTTGAAAAGTAAACCAGGGGTTTTCGATTCGCTAATCGTAGCGATTGATAGAATGGGCTTGAAAAAAACATTAACCGATAGTAATGTTACGCTATTTGCGGTTACCAACCCAAGCTTTCAGCTGGCTTTACGAAACTTAAATACCTTGAGAAAGCAGTCTGATAAGGATGCACTTTTTTTAGCCAATATTGATGCCGTTCAGTTAGATACCATGACTTCATACTATATCATCAGGGGTAAGAAAACGACCGATTCATTGACACTTCAGGATGGATTAGACCTAACCAGTGTACATATTGCTTACCCAATGCATGCGAGTGTAACTCATATTTCGGCTTCTGGCCAGGTTGGTGCGGGGCCGGCGATTATCAATTTTAACAATACCAAAAAAAGCAAGTTTATCCGCAACTGGGCAGCCAGTACAACCTCATCAAATAACATTAAAACCAAAAAACGGCATAGTGCATGTAATCAGTGCCGATCACGTATTTGGTTTTAACGAATTCGTTACCCGGCTAACCTTTGTACCGCCACCACCAAACCTGTTCCTTGAAATTGGCGGTGTATTTTCATCTAACCGCGAAAATGGCGGCGGTATAACCAGTGGAGAAAATTCGAGGAAAGTAATTGATGGTGATGATCACACTAAATTCCTAGCCGACTTACAGGGTGAGTTATGGATGAGGTTTGAACTTAAAACTCCGGCGGTTTCATCGGTATATACCTTAACCTCGGCAAATGATGCCAACGAAAGAGATCCTAAAGCCTGGACATATGAAGGCTCTATGGATGGTACGAATTGGGTAGAATTGGATAGAAGGTCTAACTTCTTCTTTGAAGAAAGATATCAGCAAAAGGTATTTAGATGTACAAACACTGTTGCCTATAAATTTTACCGTGTTGTTATCACCGAATTGAGAAACAGCGGAACATTCCAGTTGGCTGAGTTTACCATAAACAAAACGAAATAGTGATGCGAAATAGAAACATTAAAATAAATACTCCAATGAAATCTATCATAAATAAATATTTTGCGCTCCTTTTACTTGCTATCACTGTTTGCAGTAGCTGTAAAAAGATTTTCGACTTGCCAGATGAGAAAGATTATATCAGCAACAATGTGAATTTTAGCAATAAAATTCTTGAACCCATAATTGGTAGAACCAATCTTATCGGTGGTTTTAATAGTGATAACTCAACCAATCCAATTACGTTTGAAATTGTAAACGTTAGGTTTGGTGATGGAAAACCAGTGAACGATCTTTTTACAACGGCGCCTACTTATGTTTGGACCGCTCCTTACACGGGTTTAGAGAAAAGTCTGGCTGAAATTGAAGCGAAAAGAAAAATTGAAACGCATTCTATATTTGAAATACGTTCATCAGGTGAATTCATTTTGTGGCCTTCGGCAACCAATCAGATATTGAAGCCCCGTCCAACGGATAGTACCAATTTTGCACAGGATACCCGCTTTTTTGATGTGAAGGTTAAAAATACAGGCGGTGAAAGGCTGATCAGAGATTTTCAGATCAGACCTTTCAGAGAGCGCCCATACGAGCCATCGAATGATTTTAACGCCTATACGGGTTTGCCATCTCCTGACCCAAAATTTCCTTTAGATAAAAAATTGAGAGATTATATCCGCCCGTATTTAAATAACGTAATCGGCGCTACTTCTAACTTAAACTTAGTAAGTAACAATGATAAAAAGGATGCGATTGTTTACATCCGTCCATTTACTTCTGGAGGCAACGGACACTCATTGCGGATCGTGGTTTTGGGCAAAGATTCTTTACCGATTGATCCGAAGTTCTTCAATGAAACGGTTTGGGATAAAATGATCCATGGGTTTAATATGCAAAAAACAGATAAGTATGTTCAGTACGATGTTGCTTATCCAATTCCATTGGTAGAAATCCCTACATCTTACGCTAGAGGCGGATCGAGGGCAAAAGCAGAGTTGAGTTACTCCCGGATTGGTTTTGGGGGTACACGTACAGTGGGCAGTTTCGGTATCGATTTCGCTATTTACAAGGCTGGCGACTGGGAAATCGTCTTTTATTTCAAAAATGAGAACCCAAAATTTGCTAACGAATAGTTGATCAATAAAGCTAATATTATGAAAAGAAATATACTTTTATATACATTACTTATTGTATGTATAATATGTGGTACGAATGCCTATTCGCAAGAAAAAAATATTATTGTAAATGGTAGGGTTCTGGATAAAGATACCAAACAGGGGGTGCCAGGCGTATCGGTTATTTTGCAGAGCACAAATAAGGGCTTAACGCAAACCAATGGCGATGGAAAGTTTTCGGTTAACGTACCTGTTGGAGGAACACTTTTATTTAAATTTTTAGGTTACAACACCTCATCAGTTAAAATTACTGATCAAACCAATATTACAGTTAACATTAGCGAAGACCGTAAAGATCTGAGCGAGGTAATTATTGTAGCTTATCAGAATAGGCCGAAAGAAACTACTGCGGGTTCGGTAACCGTGCTAACCAATAAAGATGTAGCCGATGTTCCTGTATCCAATATAGAAACACTTTTACAGGGTAAAGTACCGGGATTAAATATCCAGAACAATACCGGCGCGCCGGGTTTCAGAGGATCGGTTCAGCTTCGTGGTTTGTCGAGTTTAAGTATATCTGGTAGTGGTAACGATTCATTTTTACAACCTACATCACCATTATATATTATTGATGGGGTGCCTTTAGATGCGGATAAAGCAGCAGAGTTTGGTTTTCAAACACAGGGCCCCGGGGTGAGCCCACTTTCGCTAATCCCTCAGGAGGATATCGAAAATATCCAAATCCTGAAAGATGCGCAGGCAACTTCCATGTATGGTTCGAGAGGTGCTTATGGCGTAATCATCATTACTACAAAAAGAGGTAACTCGAAAGTGCCGCGTATTAAATATGTCTCGAACTTTTTCGTTAATGCACCGCCTAAATTACGCGAAACATTAGGTGGTAATTCTGAACGTCAATTAAAGATTCAACAGATTATTTTAAACGCGCAGACCCTTAATCAAATCAGGGGGATTAGCAATACACCTTTCCTTGCCGACAGTTTAAACGCATATTGGAACAATTCCACTGATTGGCAGGATGTGTTTTACCAAACTACCTTTAACCAAAGTCATAACCTGGCTATGGATGGCGGTGATCAAAAGTTCAATTATAAAGCCAATATGGGTTATTATTCTGAAAAAGGCGTAATTAAAAATACAGGTTATAACCGTTACAATTTGAACATGAACATGGAGTTTAAACCGAATGATAAATTTAGATTTTTCGGTTTTGTTAACGGTTCGGTAGGTAAACAAAATAAAGGTAACGGTGCCGGCTTACTTCAATCGGGTGTAGCTGCAAACGGACAGGCATCAACACTATTACCACCTCCGTCGTTTTATCAGGCATCTGGTGGGGTGTTATCTGCTTTGCAAACGCTGAATGATAATAATTCGAGAAACTTAAGAGCGAATATCGATGCCCGTTATGAATTTATACCAGGTTTTGCGGCTTCATCTACCTTAAGTTATGATTATACTTCAGATACTGAAACAACATTTACGCCAGCTGCGGCCAACGGACAGTTTGCCAAACTTTATGATTATAACGGAAGAAACTTCCAGTTATATAATAGAAACGCGATCACTTACGCTAAAACCTTAGGCGAAAAGCATAATTTCTTTATTAACACATTTAACGAAATTTATAAACAAGGTTCACAATCATCCATAAGCAGACAGGAAAGAATTCCAAACGATCAGCTTCAGGGTCCAATCGGTTACGACGGTTATTACTCAAGGGGTGGTGGGGTTTTAAGTAGTTATAAAAATGCAACAATCGCGTCTTTTGCAGGTTCATTATCTTACGATTACGATAAGAAATATGTTGCTGAATTCTCTTACCGTTTAGATGGTACATCATCAAGCGGTTTGGAAAATCCATATTCTAAAAACTCTTCAGTGGGTTTGAGGTGGAATTTTAATAAAGAAAACTGGTTAACAGATCAAAAATGGTTAGATTATGGTAGTGTAAGATTAACATGGGGCCAAAATATTGTACCTACAGGTAATCTTCAAAGTATTTATGGTATTTATAACCTAAATGGAAATTACAACAATACGCAAACCATTGGTATCGACTATGATTTAATTCCAAATCCTTCATTAAAGCCAACTACTACCAGTCAGTACAATCTTGGTTTTGATTTAGGCTTCCTGAACAGATTCTCGATCGTTGTGGATACCTATTTCAAAAAGGTAGATAATTTATTGTTCGATCGTGTTTTATCAAATACCACGGGTTTTAACAAATTATCGAGTAATGATTTGGGTATCGCTAATTACGGTACTGAAATCAGCCTAAATGTAAAGGCCATCACCAGTAAAGATTTTGACTTATCTTTCTCCATAAACGGAGCGTATAACCGAGATGTGCTGTTAAAATTACCAGAAGAGTATAACGGGCAATATATCCGTTTCGATGGCTCTGGTTACCTGCAACACAATGTTTTCCGTGTGGGCAGAAATACCTTATCAAACTATTTAAGAATTAACCAGGGCGTTTATGGTACCGATGCGGATGTGCCAGTAGATCCGGTTACCGGAAAAAGATACCAAACCAATAACACCTTCTTTTACGGGGGAGACCCGATCTTAAAAGATGTAAATGGCGATTATATTCTGGATGGCAGAGATTACGAAATTACCGGAAACTCACAACCGTTGTTTACTGGTGGTTTATCATTTACCCTGCGGTATAAAAAATGGGGCCTAAATATGTACGCAAGTTATACCGCGGATAGAACAATCTTGAATAACGCTCTTGCCGATCGTATTGCCATCATGAGGGATCCTTTTGCCTTAAACGCGGTAGTACCTTTAGGTGATTTGAATATCTGGCAGGCACCTGGCGATGTGGCTAAATACCCATACCCTTACGATTTTGCCCGTTATGGAAATATTCAGCCATTAAGAGCCGATCAAACTTTATGGCAGGAAAGTGGATCCTATCTGAAAATTAACAACTTAACGCTTTCGTACATGTTCGATAAAAAGTTGATAAGCAGATTTGGACTTGCCAATTTAAGGATATTTGGTTCAACGAATAACTTGATTACATTTTCTAAGTACAGTGGTCCAAATCCAGAAAACGTAACTGCATTAGGTCGCGATATTTCTAACGGTTATCCTGTGCCACGTACGTATAACATTGGTTTAAACTTAGAACTTAATACAGGCAACTAAAAATATTTATTATGAAAAAAGTTATCATTTACACTTTAGTTATCGTGGCGTCTTTTTGCTTGCCTTCATGTAAAAAGTTTTTAAACATACAGCCTCTTGATAAATTAACGGGAAACAACTATTTCCAGTCTAAAGAAGACGTTGTGGCCAATATTTATGATTTATCGAGGATTGTTTTTAGCAAAATAAACGAAACACATTACATTGGTGCGGTTGGTGAATATAGGTCAGGCGAAGTATTGCACGAAAGCCAGTCAGACAACGCGTCATCGCGTGAATTCGTTGAATATTTAGGCAGAAACGATTTATTAAACCTGATCAGAAGAGGACAGCCATGGGATTACTACAATTTTGATAGAATAACAAATTGGACTAGCTATTATAGGGCCATTCAGGGCGCCAATATCTTGATCGCAAAATTAGATGAGGGCGTACCAGGAGTTACCGATACAGAAAAAGGACAGTTTAAAGCTGAGGCTGCGTTTATTCGCTCACTTTGCTACTTTACCATGGTTAGGTTATATGGAGATGTTGTTTATTATACAGATGCGTTTCATTCTACATCACTACCACGTGAAAATTTCGTATCGGTTCTCAATAAATGTATTGCCGATTTAAATAGTCACAAAAATGAAATTCCATTTACCTATAGCGACCCTGCTTTGAAAGGCGTACGGGCAAGTAGGGGAAGCATTATTGCTTTAATGATGGAAATGAATATGTGGAACGCTGGTTTTGACGGGGCTAACGCCAGCAAATATTATCAAGCTACCGCGGCTTTGGGCAAGGAATTGGTAGCGAGTAACGCCTATCGGTTATTGCCACTTTCAGAGTGGTCAACGGTTATTAAAGGCCGTTCCGAAGAAAGCTTATTTGAGTTTTATCAAAGTATAAACTATGGTGATGCGGTATTGAATGTTGCCCCTATTGCCGATATGTTTTTGCATTACCCATACAAAAGGCCTGAGTATACCCACCGTGTAAGTTTTGCTTACTACAGGGGAGAGTACATGCAGAAAATTTTTCAGGATGGCAGCGATAAAAGGATAACAACCTGGTTTAATGAAGATATTTTTTCAGATAATGGAAAGTTTATGTTGTTAAAATATGCCAAGAACTCTTTTATCGTTGGTGAGGAAGACGCCAATCCTGACAACACTTTTATGATTTTTAGGTATGGTGGAGAACTCCTGCTTGCGGCAGAGGCTCTTGCAAATATAAGTGAAGATACCGAAGCCATAAAACTGGTAAACCTGGTAAGAGCTCGCGCTGGTGCATCTCCATATACGCCTTCAAATGGAGACCTTAAAGAATTTATTTTTTACGAACGTTCAAGGGAATTGATTGGCGAGGGCCATCATTACTTCGATTTGGTAAGAACAAAGAGAATTTTAAATAGTCAATATTCTTACAATGTGCTTACATCAGATAAATTTAGTCGTGGTGCCTGGACCTGGCCTATAAGCCCAGATGCAGTGAACAACAATCCATATATGAAACTGAATGAGTATTGGGTTAATGGTGGTAATTAATTATTATAATAAAAGAAATATGAAAAAGCTAATTTTTGCTTGTGCTGCCCTATTGATATTCTTAAATGCTTGTAAAAAAGATGAATATTATCGAGATGGAGGCCTGGCTGATCCTAATTTCAAAGGCAATATGCTTCAATACTTGCAAGCTAAAACGGTACCCTTTGATACTGTGGCCAAAATTGTAAAGCTGGCGGGTTTAGAGAGTACCTTTTCAAATGAGGACTTTACTTTTTTTGCACCTGATGATGAAGTAATCAAAAAAACAATCGGAACAATCAGAACTGATGGATTAAATAATTTCCTTTTTTACTCCGGAAAAGATACCGTTAAAACTTTAGACCAGATTAGTCCGGTAATTTGGAGGAGATATTTGCAACGCTACATGTTTAAAGGGGTGAATAGATTAAAGGACTATCAGCAGATAGATTTTGATGTGAGGAGTGTGTATCCAGGTGGCTTATATTATTCCCTTGCAGGTAATATTTCTAACATAGGGGTAACCTATGCTACCGCAAATAATATCAAATATATTGGATACCGCCAACTCAATTTGACTTATATTCCTGATGCTTCAAAACCAAATGATAATTGGTATATCAATAAGGTATCATCATCTGATATAAAACCCACCAATGGTGTAGTGCATGCCTTGGCCTATAATGATATCGTTGGTGGTGCTTTTTTTGGATTTAACCGGAATGATTTTTTTAGTGATGTATATTTTAGTGGTTTAGCACCTTCTGATCCCTCAAAATAAGTCATAATTGGTTTTACCTCAAGAAATTAAACGATGAAAAAAATTAAATTTATATTCGCAATAATCACTTTGATTGCTTTTAGTTTTCAAGGATGTAAAAAGGCAGACGAAGTGCTGCCCGATCCTTATGCTGATGCAAAGTCACCCCTGGGTGTGGCCATTTCGCAAACCGATATACCTGTTCCGGCAATCGGACTGGTGGGTACAACTGTAACCATCAAAGCTGCTGGTTTTGATAAATATAAAGATCAGTTAAGCTTTATGTTTAACGGCGAAAAGGCCGAAGTGGTTAGTGTAACTGCCACTGAAATAAAGGTTAAAGTTCCCGAAAATGGAAGTACGGGCGTAACTTCAATCGCCATTGGTGACCAATTATTTATTGGGCCAACTTTTACCGTATCCGGGCTTATTCAAATCGATCCTACTTTTAAAGCGATAGCGGGTACAAATGGTTATGTAAGTCAGGTGTACGAAATGCTTGATGGAAGAGCTATTGTTGTAGGTAGGTTTACCAACTTTGATAACAAAGGCGGGGTGGTTCCAATCAATCGAATTGCCCGAACATCCATTGACGGAGAATACGATCGTACTTTCCGTACCGGAAAAGGGGCGAATGGTCCATTATTTAGGGTTTTGGAAATTGGCGGTCGCTTTATTATTGCGGGTAGTTTTAGCGGATTTAACCAGCGTACCGAAAATATCAGCAACATTACCAGTTTGTTTACTAGTGGAGCAATCGACACCATAAAAATCCAAACCAAAAGAAAGCCAACGCTTACCGATACGGTTACGCAAAAATGGTTCCCAAAATTTAATGGTGGTACCAATGGTTATATCAACCGTGTATATGCCCATCAGGGAAAAATTTTAGCAACAGGCGATTTTAGGTATTATGTAAAAAGAACCTATGATAAGTTTAATTATGATTTTTCCCGAGATACTGTAATACTGGACAGTACAGAAATTCGCCAGGTATTGCGCTTTAATTTAGATGGCAGCCTTGATAAAACTTTCCGTTTTAACACTACTACAAATAAAGGAAAGGAAAGTGGAAATGGAAATATCGATAGTTATATGCATACCGATGCCGAGAAATTGGAAAAACTGGTTGTATTTGGCAGCTTTAATACGTTTGATGGTCAACCGGCCAATCGTATTGTTCGCTTAAATCCTGACGGAAACATCGATCCTTCTTTTACTCCCGGTTCAGGGGCAGATAATACCATAAGTTCATGTACCTATAATGCTACTACAAAAAAATATGTAATCACTGGAATCTTTAGCCAATACAATGGTAAACCAGCATTTGGCATAGCGGTTTTAAATGATAATGGAACTTTAGATGAGACATTTGCTTCCAAATCATTTGAAGGTGGTTTTCCTGGTTTCGCCAAGCAGCT